>NZ_JBNDKT010000027.1:0-111545 GCF_050435685.1 Paraburkholderia sp. GAS448 | reverse complement strand
CAATTGCGCCACCAGCCGTGAAGGCAACGGCGGGCGTTGCGAGGCCCGCATCGGCTCACGCCGCGCCGCAACTGGCTCGGCGTCGGGCAGCGCCGACCTGGATGGCAAGTGCACAGGTTCAGCATCAACCACTTCCAGAACAGGAACGAATGCCGGCGAATTGCCTGGTGCCGGCTGCCGTGCACGTCGGGGACGTGTCTGTTGGCGCGCCAGGCTAATCCATTTGCGAAGCTGGTTGGCGTTCACGCCGGCCTTCAGCGCCAGCCCGGCCACGGAGGCTCCGGGTTTCTGGCACGCCTCGATCAGCTTTCGCTTGCCCTCGCGGTCGTACCGGTTCTTGCCGTCGGCCGATTTGCCGATCACCCGCAGGGGCAGGAAGTCAAAGTCAGTTTGTAGGTCAGTCATAAGTTGCGTCCGCAATGTGTAAGCTGCGGACGCAATCTTGTTCCCTCTCACCCGCAGGTTCCAGATGAGCCGAAATTACCGCTTACGAATGACCGTTGACAATGTCGATGCCCTGCTCACCTCTGCAGGATCCACATCCGCGAACGCAAGCGCAGAAGCGGCAACGAAATGCGCTGCCCTGAAGAATCCCCCTGCTACCAGAGTTGCCACGATAAATATCGCTGGAGTGCTGCTGCGGAAAGTCGCTGGCGTCATTGTGGCAATGGCGGTCAAAACTGCTGTGGCGAGTAACGCCCTGCGAAAGCCAATCACCCGAATAGTGAGGGTTCCTCCAAACCTGGCGAGGATAGAACCAAGCATGATTGCGGTCATGACGAATCCCGACCGCACAGGCGACCATCCGAGTCCGATCTGGAACAGGAGGGGAAACAAAAAAGGCGTGGCACTGATGCTTGAACGCATCAGCGATCCACCTATCATGCTGGCCCGATAAGTGGCTTTCGAAAATATCCGCAGGTCCAGCATGGGCGTCTTGCTTCGCAACGCATGCCATACAAACACCACACCGCCGACTATCGAGCAAGCCACAAGGCTGATCTGCTCACCAGTCGAAAGCAATCCCGTCCCGACCGTCTCGGACAGGCTGACGACAGCCATAATCGTGCATGCCGCCAGGAGAAAACCAACCCAGTCGAATTTACCGGGGTGAATTTGACGAAGACGCGGCACGATCCGAAGCACAGCGAAAATTCCAACCAGCCCAACCGGTAAATTGATAAAAAAGATCCATCGCCAGCTTGCCACCTCCAGCAAAAGACCGGCCAACGGAGGTCCCAGCAACGGTCCAATCACTGCTGGCATCGTAAACGCGTTCATCGCGTGAACCAGTCGGGCGCGCGGCGTGGTTGCAACGACAATCAGTCGGGCAACAGGCGTCATCATCGCGCCGCCGATGCCTTGTAACACGCGTGCCGCGACAAGCGTCGACACAGAATCAGACAGTCCACAGCAGAGGGAGCCCAGCAGATATATTTTTACGGCATTCACAAAGACGCGCCGCGCGCCATAGCGATCCGCAAGCCAACCGCTTGCGGGCACAAACACTGCCATCGTCATGAGATACGCCGTCAACGCGAACTTTAATTGTACTGGACTGGTGTGGAACTGCCGGGCCAGGGTCGGCAACGCCGCACCCAACGCAGAGGTATCCAGCAGATCCATGAATAGCGCACTGGCCATCGCCATGGGAAGGAATCTGGATGCAGGCGGAAGATCGGGATTGGCTGGGGGTTCTGCACACGTCTTCGCATCCGAGATATTCGACACAAACCCTCGCTTATCCATGACCTCTATCCATGACAAAGACAATGCCTTACAACCTGTCCAGACGGACGAAATGACCTATCGGATGTCCGAGACCCGCGGCCAGATCAACTATCCGGCTTGACAGTCCTCTCCCATCGTCCGATCATAGCCACATAAATGACTCTTCATCAGTTTATACCACGGCGGATGGACGGCGAGCGACTCATTTTTCAGCTATTTACTCGGTTTCATCTGGTCAAAGTCACTCGAAAAACTCTCACATTGACATCTGTAGATGATGATCCATCATTTACTAATCAACCCCTTAAAAGGTGAATTGAAAGCGAAATCGACAGGAGCGCTGAATATGGAGGTTGTTGCGATAACCGGTGCAGGAGGCATGGGAAGCGCGTGCGCGCGGCGGCTGGGCCCTGGCCGTGCTGTAGTGCTCGGAGATTTCGATACCCAATGTCTCGCCGCGACTGAGCGCGCTCTGAGCGAAGAGGGCTATACCGTTATCACTCAGTTTCTCGATGCCTCTGATGCCGGATCGGTCGAGGAGTTTGCAAGTCTCGTCGACTCGCTGGGTCCGCTGCGCGCGTTCGTACATACCGCCGGTGTATCGCCCGTCATGGCGTCAGCAGACAAAATCTATGCAGTAAATCTTCTTGGCACCGCCTTGTTGCTGGATTCCTTCCTTCCGCTTGCCGGCGATGGCACAGTCGGTGTCGTCATTGCCAGCATGGGCGGCTATAGTGTCAGCCTGTCCGCCGAGACCGAGCGGTTGTTCGCGACTAGCCCGACGGAAACATTGCTCGATATCGCGGGCAAGTTAAACAACAATGATCGTTCAACTGCCTACAGAACGGCCAAGCGTGCTAATCAGTTGCGCGTCCAACATGATGCTCGCATGTGGGGCGCACGCGGCGCACGGCTCGTTTCGGTAAGCCCTGGCATTATCTCTACCCCGATGGCTTCCCGGGAACTGAGGACCGCAGCGGTCGCCGAAAAGTTGAAGAACGCAGCGTTGGCTCGTATAGGCACGCCGGCTGAAATTGCATCGGCCGTGGAATGGCTGATCAGCCCGGCGGCCTCTTTCATCACCGGAACCGACATTTTGGTAGACGGAGGGGTAACCGCCACGTTGAAGTGGCATTGAAGCTCCGCTCTTCGCCGGGCCTGCAATTTTCTCTCGCCCAGCGTGGCCGCCCCGCTGGGGCCATCGGTTCGCGAAGCTACCGCCCGATTTCCTGGAGCAACGCCTGCGCGAGTTCTTCTGGTGCATCAATCATCATGTCGTGCCCTGCGTCGATGGCGACCGTGTGCCACGCCGGATCCTGACCCAATCGGTCAAATGTTTCGCGGTTCAGGGCATAGCCATAGTTGCTGGCAAGCATATAAGTGCGATTCCGAACCGCGCACTCCCTGCCTGTCAGGCGCACCGCTTCAACGAAGGTGGCAATGGATTGAGGCACGCAGCGACGTTCGACCCATTCCGAATCAGCGGCATTTACATTGAAGAACGCTGTTCCGGGAGACGGTACGAGACCGTCCCGTGCAGCAGCGGCAATCGTGAGCTGCATGGTTTCGAGCCCGACAACGTCGAACAATGACTGACCGTCTTGTGGAACAATTGCATCAAGGTAGACGAGCGTGCGGATGCGCTCGCCTTCGGCGGCCGCTACACCTGTGATCACCATGCCAGCATAAGAATGGCCGCACAGTATCACGTCCGTGAGTTCTTCGTTGCGCAGCAATGCGGCCACGTCCTCGACGTGAAGTGAAAGGTTGACCGACATATGCGCTAGATGCGCACGTTCACCAAGACCCGTCAAGGTCGGCGTAAAGACATCATGACCGGCGGCCCGCAAGATTCGCGCGACGCGGCTATAGCACCAGCCACCATGGAAGGCACCGTGAACAAGGACGAAAGTAGTGATGGCTGTCATCTCACTCGACATAGGCCGGAGCCGGCTCACGCGCTCCGGATTGTCTGTCCCCCTTCCGATGGACTTCGTCGGGCGAACCATATAAGGCAAGGCCGATGGCCTCCCGTATCGTCGACGCCGCAAATCTCTGCTGCGTGCTGCACTCCACCCCAAGCAGGTGAGAATTCGGACTGTACGCATCCAGAGCGACCTCGAGTGCCTTCAGCATCGCGGGAGCGGCACTCAAAAGTCGAGCAACAGCAAGACCGTCTCCGTGCCACGCAGCAAACCGGTTCACCGTCGCCACGACCGTTCCGTCCGTGTCGCCAATCACTGCGCTGCGCATGTCATACGGATCGATATAGAGCTGAAAGTTGTATTCACTAAGGCAATTTTCCATGGTCACACCACTTCGGAAGATGAGGTCGTTGAGCCGCGGATGTATCGTTTCAATTTGATTCTTTGCTCAAAAGTGACGAATCGTGCGCGGTGATGAATCGCCTGCTTATCGGGCTGACGATATGGGTATCTCGTCAAAGGGCATGTTTCTGTCCGCGCGCAAATCCCCTGGTAAGCCCAGAACTCGTTCGGCAATAATGTTTCTCAATATCTCGTCTGTTCCACCCGCAATTCGTTTTCCAGGCGCATACAGATAGGCATCCTGAAAAAGACCGCCGTATAGTGATTGATCTGGGTCGCTAACCACTGCGGCCGGACCCATCATATCCAGTGCCAGCGAAACGATCTCCTGAAGTCTGGTGGCGTTAACGGCCTTGGCAATGGACGCCTCGGGGCCGGGCTTTTGCCCACGGGACAGAGCAGTCATTACGCGATATCGTGTATATCGAACGCCCTCGGCTTGAACGTACCAGTCTGCCAGCCTGTCTCTGACACTCTGGTTTTCAACCGGCAGCTTCCCGCCGATTCTCGTTTTCGAACATAGCGTGAATACGTCGGCGAACGTGGGACCGCTTGTTTCTGCTATGGCAAGCCGCTCGTGGGAAAGCGTGGTGAGGGCCACGCTCCACCCCTCCCCCACGGCACCGAGGCGCTGCGCATCCGGCACCCGCAAGTTGTCAAAAAACACTTCGTTAAAGTTATGGTCGCCGGAGATCCGCTTGATCGGCCTGACTTCGATTCCGGGCGAACGCATATCGATGAAGAACGCTGTGAGGCCCGCATGCTTGGAAACTTTCGTATCCGTACGAGCCAACAGGAGGCCGAAATCCGCAATGTTAGCGTGCGACGTCCAGATTTTCTGCCCACTGACGAGCCAGTCTTCTCCGTCGCGAGTCGCGCGCGTGCGCAGCGCGGCGAGATCAGATCCGGCAGAAGGCTCGGAAAAAAGCTGGCACCAGAGTTCCTTGCCTCTGAGCGCTGGACCAACATGACGCTCCAGCACCGCCGGTCCCGCGTAGCTCAGCAGTGTCGGTATGCACATGCCGAGCGTCACTTCGAATACGCCGCGGGGCACATCGAAGTGTGCTTCTTCCTGATTGTAAATAAGCTGTTCGATCGGCTTGCCTTCGCGGCCACCCCACCGTTTCGGCAACGGGATCGACGCAAAACCATGATCGGCCTTGATTGCCTGCCATTCGCGGGCCCGCTTGACCATTTCCGCATCGGGCGCGCCTTGGGACAGACGTGCCGAAGTTTCACGCTTGCGCGGAGCATGCTGCTCGAGGAATGTGCGCACGTCGGCGCGAAACGATGCTTCGTCTGGCTTATCGTCAAAATCCATGATGTTATCCAGTAATGAGGTCAGGGCGCCGGACAAGTTCGCTCACGATATGCTCTTTCCAATCGGAGGAAGGTCCGTTCAGCGCAGCCAGCATCTTTGCGCGCCGTAGATAAAGATGGCAGTCGGCCTCCCAGGTCACCCCGAAGCCGCCATGCACCTGAATGTTTTCTTTCGCGCAAAGCTGGAAGGCGTTCGATGCGCAAAGTTGGGCTGACGCGGCAGCAATTGTCAGCTTCGATGGATCGCCCGCGAGCGCCCATGCTGCGAAATAGGCGTTTGATCGGGCCAGTTCAACGGCGATGTACATATCCGCCAATTTGTGCTTGATGGCCTGGAAGGATCCAATCGGTCGTCCGAACGCGTAGCGTTGTTTTGCGTATTCGACTGCCATGTCCAGACAGGCTTGTGCACCGCCCAGCAATTCGAATGCAAGCGGAACCCCGGCGCGTGCGATCAAGGCGCGCATATCCTCCGCCGACATCCGCATCGATCCCAACCGTTCAGCATGAGCGCCATCGAACCGGATACGCGCGTGATCGCGCGTCGGGTCCAGCGTGACAAGGCGCTGCCGCTCGACCCCTGACGCATTCAGGTCGACGAGATAAAAGCCACAGGTACCGTCATCCGATCCGTCCGTCGCAGCGACGATAGCGAAATCGGCATAAGTACCATCCGTCACAGGCCATTTCGTCCCTGTAAGAAGGCCGCCGTTGACTTTGGCCGAGAAAGGGCCGGTGCACGTTGCCTCGAAGCCCTCGGCAAACCCGAAAGCGCCGATCAGCTTACCCGCACCAAGCGCGGGCAGCAGCCGTTGTTTCTGTTCGGCAGACCCGTGGATTCCGATCGCCATGGCCGCGAAGTACACTGACGAGGAAAACGGAATCGCTGCATTCGCCCGGCCCAATTCGTAGGCAAGCATACACAGCACTTCGTCGGACAGGCCAGAGCCTCCATACGCTTCGGGAAGCGACACTGCCGTCCAGCCCAGCTCCGCAACGAGACGCCACAGCGGTTCGTCGTAGGGACACAAACCATCGAGTACGCGTCGGGCGCCGCGCAGGCTATCGTGACGCACAAGCGTACGCTTCGCTTCCTCTCCGATGGCGAGTGCTTCTTCAGAGAAATCAAAATTCATGGTGTCCTCGACAAATTCCTGCTCTGTGCCGCGTCCGGCCCCTGGATATGCACGCCATCTGGTTCATTGGCGCTGCGCAGCAGCCTGCATCATCCCCGCGCCACGCGCCATCATGTCGTCAGGCGGAGAGGGAAGAACAATCGCCTTGCCGGCCCGGGTAGGTAGAATGACCGTCGCGGTACCCGGCGCCGTTACCTCGCCCCGTTGGTTAGTACCCCAGATTTCCAGATCGATCACGTGTCGGGCGCCGATCTCTCTTTTTCCGACTACCCGCCCTGAACAGATCGTCGTATCGCCCATGAAGTTGAATGCACGCGACTGGCACGACAGCTGCCACAGCCAGGCGTCATCGCCCATCCAGTTTGTGACCAGATGAATCAGCCAGCTGGTGCGCATCTGCCCGTAGTCGTAGGAAGTCGGCAGTCCAAGATCTGTCGCGCGCTGGTGATCCCAGTGCACTCGCTGCACCACGTCGGGTACCCCCCAGGCATCGGGCACAAAAAATGCCGGCATACGGCTGCGCTGCCGCCAGTTGTAGCGCAAAGGCCCGATGCCGCTGCTGGACAACCCGAGACCCATGTGCATCGAAATAATGTCGACCATTGTCAGAGGTCCTTTTGCAACGGGAGTGAGTTCATCTCCGATCTGCACATCGTCCCAGTATCGCTTTTCGGCGCCGCGTCGCTGCTCAGCCGCATAGACTTCATCGATTCGCGCAATGTCCTCGGTGCTATAGGTCTGACGGGTGACGGAAGCGTAGCGGCCGGTCTTCCTGCTGCCTTCGCGTTCAGCGCTCAGATAGGCCTCTTCGCGGCGTCCGACTGGCAGCCCGGCCCGGTTGACCCACAGGTCGCGGTAGACCTCGGTTACCGAAATGCCACCGCTGAATGAAGACTTCTCATTGACCTTCACCTCGGACGTCACGCGTTCCACAAAGAGCTGTTCTTCCGGGTATATGGGTTGCCACCACGTCCATGTGACGCCCGTGTAGTACTTTCCTACGCCCCGAAACAGCCCCTTGAATAGCTGTTTCTGCGCGGCGTCTGGTCTGGGCGTCAGGTTCGTGCCCGTCGAATGGAGAAATAGCGGAAAAGCGATCTGGTCGCGCCAGCGTGTGGCTCTGCCGTAGGCGGGGTCATGCCACAGAGGATTGTCATCTCCACAGGCCCAGGCGAAATGACGCAGAACGTCGCGTGACGCAATCTCGTTGTACGGTTTGTTGTAAGCAAATTTCGGAATCCCGATCTGGTCTTTCGCCCGTTCGATATCCGATTGCGTGATCGTTCCCGAGTTTTCCTCGGAGACGGCTGCGTCTGTTGCGTTTTCCTGCTCTTTCAGTTCCATCTATTGTCTCCATAAGGATGATCCAAAATTCGCGGACCACCCAACAACCTGTTCCTTGAGGGAAGCCATTGGCTGCTACCCCTGTCCTGGCTCGATAAATGCGAAGCCTTCAGGTTCCGGTAAAGCGAGGCATGCGTTTCTCACGAAATGCGAGCGCGGCCTCCTTGACGTCCTGCGTGCGACTGCAGCGCGCCATATGAAACGCCTCGCATTCCATCACCTCATCCAGTGAGCCCACTTCCGCCCGCGCGATGTTCTGCTTGATATAGCGCAGCGCAATCGCCGGACCGTCCGCCAGTCGGGCTGCCATGTGTAACGTCGCCTGGCGAAGCCCGGGAGCATCTTCCACTCGCGTGACCAGTCCGATGCGAAGCGCCTCCTCCGCTGAGATCTTGTCGCCGACGAACATCAGTTCCCGAGCTTTTGCGGAGCCCACCAGTTGCGTCAGGAAATAGCTCACGCCGAGATCACCTGACATGGCAACCCGGACATAGGAGGTCGTAAGCGTCACGCCGCGTGCGGCGAACCGCATATCGCAGGCCAGTGCCAGCGCGAGGCCGGCGCCGGCCGCAACCCCATTGATCATTGCAATCGTCGGCTTTGGCATGGTGTGCAGCAACCGCGCCGTCTCGCCGTGATGAAGAAGGCTGTCGGCGCGATCCTCCAGACTCGGCCGCGTACCCGCATCGGACGTATTAGACGCTTCAGGGCGACGCATGTCGCCACCCGAACAGAATGCACGTCCCGCGCCACATAGAACAACCGCACCCACCTCCTTGTCGCTCGCCGCCTCGCGCAACGCCTCCAGGAGTCGCTGATGCAAATACGGCGTCAGCGCGTTCAAACTTTCAGGACGGTTCAGCGTGAGGATGAGAACGCGCCCATCGCGGACTTTCGTGAGTTCGCCACGCTCCCCCCGCTGCACCGAATCTTCAGCAACGTCCCACATCGTGTCGGATACAGAGGTCATGACCAGATTCCTTGTCGATTGAGCGTGAGGTCACGCGCGTAATGGCTCAACCGCACCTGCGGGCTCATTACCGTGGACCCGCTATCCGTTGGCACAAAGGAAACGCCCCACTTCATCGCAGTGTCCATCCGGCCTCCGCTTTGGTACTCACCGGGTTCAGGTCTGTGGCGATTGGCTTGCCAATCTGTATGTACTTCAACGCATTGCTCACTGCCTGCGCCCTTGGCAAACTTTGAGCCTCCCAGACAGCGCGCACAGATCCCTGTACTGCCACGGGATGACGTCTTGCGACCATGGCGGCAAGTTCGTGAGCACGCGCCCATAACTGTTCGTTCGCAGTCACCTCGGTGACCAGGCTTATCCGTAGCGCGGTACTCGCACTGATCCGCTCGGCGTCGGCGAGCAGCACCATTCGCATGATTTCCTGATACGGAATGTGTCCCATCGCCCCGATTGGTTCGACTGCGGAAATCTTGCCGAACTTCAGGTGCGGATCGAAGAATGTCGCATCCTCGGAGCAGATCACGATGTCGGCTTCATTGAGCCAATAGAACGCGCCGCCCGCGGCGATGCCATGCACGGCAACAATCAGGGGTTTCCACACCTTATTGCTCTTCGGTCCGAGCCACTCGCCCGGATCGTCCTGATCAAACGGCATGTCCTCCTGGCCGGACGCCCGCCATCCCTCCTTGACGTCGACCCCGGAACAGAACGCGCGCCCAGGCGCGGCACGCAAGACCACGACCCGCACGTCTGGCTCGGTGCGTAGCTGGCGCCACAGTTCACGGAACTCCACAACCATGTCCCGGTTGAAGCAATTGAGCTTGTCGGGCCGGTTCAGCGTGACGGTCGCGATGCCGTCGGCGACATCGACGAGAATGGTTGTGTATTCCTTGACGATAGTGCTTTCCATATTCCTGTCCTAAACGCTAGACACCCAACAACGCTTTGAGCTCAGGCCGACTCACCTTCATCGAAGCCGTACGCGGAAGCGCCTCGACAATCCGGAACTCTGTGGGAATCATGTAAGGGGTGAGCAGCTGGCGTGCGAAGGCGATCAGCTCATCTGCAGTGGGCGCGACAGCGCCGGGGGCCATTTCTATCGCCGCGACCGGAACCTGGCCGAGACGGCGATCCGCCTTGCCGATGACCGCAGCGTCACGGACGCCCGGGTATCGTCGCAGCACGGCAGCAACTTCTTCTGGGAGGATCTTGAAACCGCCACGGTTGATCGCATCATCCGCACGTCCGTGCAGGAACAGAAATCCGTCTTCGTCGATCGACGCAAGATCGTTGGTGCGGATCCATTCGGGCCCGAACCGATCGCACTTCACGCTCAGCACGCCGACCTGACCTGCGGACAGAGCGGTCTCGGAGTCATCTGGCGCGGCAACCTTCAGCAAGACATCACTACGCGCGCGCCCAACACTGCGACGCTTGGCGGATGCGTACTGCCGATGGTCGTCGAGCGTCCAGCCGGCCACGCCGCCGATGAACTCGGCCGCGCCGTAGTCGACGAGGACGGGGACACCATAGCGCTGCTCGAAATCGACCTGGACCTGCGGATCCAGTGGCGCGGTTCCCGCCCGAATGGCCTTCAGGCTCTTCAGGAACTGCGGTTCGATGTTAGCTTCCAGAATCATCTGGATCATCGCCGGCACCAGACTCGCGGATTTGATCTGATAGCGCTCGACGGCCCTCGCCCACTCGTCGGGCACGAACTTCTCGAGCAGCACCATCGGGCGCGCCTGGTACAGCGCGAGCAGCAGTCCGAACAGTCCACCCGCATGGCTAAACGGCTTGAGCAGAATCGCTGGCGAGCGCTTCAGGCCCAATTCGCCGTCTGATGCGCCCCTGCCGCGCTGTTCAGCGGATTGAAGCGACGGGATCAGCACCTCTTCCCGCACTGGAATCCGCTTGGGCGCCCCCGTCGTGCCACTGGTGAGCCTCTCCAGGATGTATCCCGGCATGGGTTGCCGATGTGGACCGGCGCCGACCATTGAAAGCTGGGGGTGCACGCTCGTTTGCACTGGCGAAGAGCCGCTGACGATAATGCCCAGAGTACCGGCTTGCGCCGCTGCCGCCACTACGCCTTCTTCTGCCCAGTCGTCATCGTCTGCGAGGACAGCACATAACCGCTGGGCGGCCAGTTCCGCCGCGAAGGTCGCCGAGGCCTGCCTCGGCCGCAGCGGAACAACCATCCAACCGCCGATCAACAAGCTGACGAACGAGGCAACTGCTGCTGGCCGATTGCGGGCCACCCAGCCAACCGGCGCATCGCGACCCACCCCGTTGCGCAACAGCAGACTCTCTATTTCCTCAGCCGCCCGACCGAGGTCTCCCCAGGTCGCAACCGTGTGGCCAGCTTCCACTGCAACTGCGTCAGGCTTCAGGAGCAGCACGCTGCGGATACGTTCACCCAGGTGCCTGGTGCTCATCGACGACATTTCATCTCCATAAGACAGGAATCACGGGACAACCGACTGCTTGATCGACCCCCCCCACTCCAAGGCCGTCAACTTCATCATAACTTACTTGTCGTCATTTTTAAAGATATGCAAAACACCAGGGAAAACTCGTACAAAATCCGTATTTATCAGGGACTTACGGGGTATTTTAGAGTCGAAAGCGGAGCTCTGTTGACCATCAATAACTGATGTTATATCATTTATTTAAAGAAGGCGAACGCTCGAACAAACTGGAGGAGCGAGATGGATTTGCAGTTTTCCCGTGAAGACAAGGTTTTCCGCGAGGAAGCCCGGGACTGGCTGAACAGCAATAGCCCGAACGAACGGCGTCCTCACGCCGGCCAGGCCATGCGCGAATTCGACCTCGTCTGGCAGAAGAGGCAATATGAAGGCGGTTGGGCTGGTGTTTCGTGGCCAAAGGAATACGGCGGTCTCGGACTCTCTCTCACACGGCAGTTGATCTGGCATGAGGAATACGCGCGTGCAGATGCGCCGGACAATCACTTATGCTTCGTCGCACTCAACCATGCCGGCCCGACCATCATTGCCCGTGGCTCGGAAGTGCAAAAGCGGGAGCATCTGCAAAGGATTCTCAGCGGCCAGACCATCTGGTGCCAGGGCTTTTCCGAACCCAACGCCGGATCGGATCTCGGAAGCCTGAAAACTAGCGCACGCATCGATGGAGACCATCTGGTGGTCAACGGTTCAAAGATCTGGACGAGCCATGGGCATCTGTCGGACTGGCAGGAACTGCTGGTTCGCACGGACCCGGAAGCGCCTAAGCATAAGGGTATTAGCTGGGTGATCTGCGACATGAAATCGCCTGGCATCACGCTGCGTCCCATCGAGATCATGACTTCGCCGAATCAGGTGCATTTCGTCCAATGCTTTTACGACGACGTGCGCATACCGTTGGCGAACGTCGTCGGCGCGGTCAACGACGGATGGAATGTCGCGATGTCAACGCTGGGCTTCGAGCGCGGCACGGCTCAGATCCGGGACATGATCCGCTATGCGTTTCTGCTCGAGAAGATGATCGAAAGGGCGCAGCAGCGGCTGGGAGCTGACTGTCCGCTGTCGCGAGATGAGATCGGTGCGCGGCTCGCGCAGTTGCGTGCAGACATGGCAGCGGCAAGAGCCATGACATATATGGTCGTCTCGCGCGCGCAGGCTGGCATCAGGGGTTCCGAGAGTTCATTGATGCGGGCGATGGTTGGCGAGACACAGCAGCGTGTGCGCCGGCTTGCGCTAGACATTCTCGGTCCCTACGCGCTGGAGAATCCCGAGGACGACGACTGGGTCTACTACTACCTTCGCTCCTTTTCGATCACGATCGCAGCCGGTACCGCGCAGATCCAGCGCAACATCATCGGCGAACGCGTTCTCGGCCTCCCCCGCTAACACTTGAGAGGCATACATGAATCTGCTGCTTTCCGAAGATCAGGTCCAGATTGTTGACACACTGAAACACTTTCTGTCCGAAGAAGCGCCCGTCTCCCGCTTCCGTCCCCCTGCGCCTCAAATCGGCAATCAGGATCATCGGCTGTGGCCGCACCTGGCAGAACTCGGCTTCCTCGGCGTCTCCATTCCCGAAGAATCAGGAGGAATAGGTTTGAGCAGCGCAGAAGAGATGGTGGTCTATCGCGAGTTCGGGCGGCACCTGATCTCTCCCGCCATCATTGGCTCGATGCTCGGCGCGCGTGTTGCTGCAGCTGCGGGCGATACAGCGCTGCTGCACGATCTGCTATCTGGCAAGGCGCGCGTCGGGCTGGGGAATCCGCGCGGAGATGCAGGCATCGGACCGCTCTGTCACGGAGAATTTCACCTCATCGAAAGCATCGATGCACCGTGGGTACTATGCTGCGATGAACAGGGCGCTGCACTGCTCAGGCGCAGCGACTTCACGGCGATCGAGCAGGTCCACGCGATGGATCACTCGCTGTCGCTCGAACGCGCCCACCTGGAAGACGTTCGTCCCGCTGCGTGGGTCAGTATCGAGCAGGACGCGATTTACACGCGCGCGCTCGTGCTGATCGGGGCCTTCGCAGTTGGACTCGCCGAAGCCACCCGAGACATGGCCGTCGAGTACGCGAAGATTCGCGAGCAGTTCGGCAGGCCAATCGGTTCGTTTCAGGCCATCAAGCATATATGCGCCGATATGGCGATCCGTGCTGAGTCGGCTCTGTGCCAGGCAGCCGTGGCGTCGTTGACGCTAGCCGACAATGACGCGGGCGCCGGCTTTCATGGCACAGCCTGCAAGCTGGTCTCGATCGACGCCGCACTGAAGAACGCATCCCAGAACATCCAGGTGCACGGCGCAATTGGCTTCACCTCGGAAGCGGATGCCCATCTCTATCTCAAGCGTGCACACGTGATGGACCAGCTGTGGGGCGACACGCGCGTCCAGCGCGAACGGATGCTGCACACACCATTTGCCGGTTGATACAACGAGCCTTATGACTTACCAGACAATTCTCTTTGAACGTGGTTCTGGTGTTGCGCGCCTGACGCTCAACCGCCCGGAGCGGCTGAATGCCTTTAACACGCAGATGCACAAAGAAGTGGCCGACGCACTTACCCGAGTCGAGGCTGACGCGGAGGTGAGGGTTCTGCTGCTGACTGCCGCCGGCAAAGGGTTCTGCGCAGGTCAGGATCTCGCGGAACGTGACGTCCAGGCGGGGCCGCTCGATCTCGGGCGAACGACCCGCACTTATTACAACCCGCTCATCCGTCGTCTCGCCGCATTGCCGATGCCGGTTGTCTGTGCGGTGAACGGTGTGGCGGCGGGAGCTGGAGTCAGCCTCGCGCTCGCTTGCGATGTGGTGATTGCGTGCTCGAGCGCGCGGTTTGTCCAGGCTTTTTCCAGCATCGGCCTCGTACCCGATGCAGGCGGCACCTGGACTCTGCCGCATCTTGTCGGGCAGGCCCGCGCGCTGGGATTCACGCTGACGGGCGGCACGCTGTCTGCGGCAACAGCAGTTGAATGGGGCCTGATATGGAAAGCGATCGACGACGAGCACTTCGAGGCAGAACGCGAGGCATTGGTCGAGCAGCTTTCTCGCGGCCCGACGAAAGGCCTGGCGAACGCGAAACTTGCCATCCGCCATGCGGCGCGCGCAACACTCGACGAACAACTGGATATCGAATCGGAGTTGCAGCGCAAATGTGGATTGACGGATGACTACAAGGAGGGGGTATCCGCATTCAAGGAACGGCGTCCGCCTCGCTTTACCGGCCGATGAACATGTCCCGCTATAGCTGGCCGTACCTGATCAACTGTCTCGAAGCCGAGTGAAAGCACCCATGTTAGAAAATCGTGTCACGCAAATCCTGGGCATCCGCTACCCTGTCATCCAGGGTGGGATGCAATGGATCGGAAAGGCAGAGCTTGCATCCGCAGTTTCCAACGCCGGCGGCCTTGGCGTGCTGACAGCGCTGACTCAGCCTACGCCTGCTCATCTGGCGCAGGAAATCGAACGGTGTCGGTCGATGACCGACCGTCCATTCGGCGTCAACCTGACCATCCTGCCTACCGCGTCCGCGCCTCCCTATGAAGAGTATGTCGACGCGATCATCGACGCAGGCGTCAAGATTGTCGAGACAGCGGGGAGCAGTCCCAAGGCGTTTATCGAACGCTTCAAACGTCACAAGGTGACGATCGTCCACAAATGCACATCTGTGCGCCACGCGGTTTCTGCCGAGCGAGCCGGCGTGGACATCATCTCTATCGACGGCTTCGAATGCGCCGGACACCCCGGGGAGGACGATGTCCCTGGGTTGATTCTCATCCCGCTTGCAACCCGGGCACTCACGATTCCCGTTGTTGCGTCGGGCGGCATCGGAGACGGACGAGGCATGGCAGCCGCACTCGCGCTCGGCGCTGAGGGCATCAACATGGGAACGCGCTTCTTATGCACCCGGGAAGCGCCCGTACATGACGATCTGAAGCGGGCATTGGTCGCAGCAACCGAAAAGGATACCAACCTGATCTTCCGGACACTGGGTAACACGGCCCGCGTCTTCAGGAACAGCGTATCGGACGAGGTGATCGCCCTGGAACGGCAGCCAGGGGGCTGCAAATTTGAGGATATTCGACACCTCGTCATCGGTACCCGCGGCCGGGATGCCTGGATATCCGGTGATTCCGACGGCGGCGTGCTGACAGCGGGCATGGTCATGGGCCTGATTGACGATGTTCCAACCTGCGCCCAACTGATCGAGCGGATCGTTCTGGAATGTTCAACGCGTCTGCGCGAATCACTCTCCTTGCTTGACAAATGCGGAGGCCGCAATGAGTGATGCGTCAACGGACCACCCCCAAGGGGCCATCGAGTCGATCCCTCGGCGGCATTTGCCTCGCCTGACCGACGAAAACACATTCTTCTGGCAGGCCGGCGAATCCGGCAAGCTGCACTTCATCCGCTGCGACGCCTGCGGATTCTATGTTCACCCGCCTCTTCCTATCTGCCCCCGCTGCAAATCGCGCGAAGTCGCTCCCTGCGCCGTCTCCGGAAAGGCGACGGTCGCGTCCTGCACGATCAACCATCAAATATGGGAGCGCGGCCTCGAAGCGCCTTATGTGATCGCCATCGTTGAGATTGCGGAACAAAGGGATCTGCGACTCACAACGAATATCGTTAACTGCTCACCTGGAGATGTAAAGATCGGCATGCCGGTACGGGTGCTCTTCGACAAACGCGAAGACGTCTGGCTGCCGCTGTTTGAGCCGGATGTTTAGCACCGGGAAAACTACGGCTCGCAGACGACGAGTAAGTTGGCCGGTCACGGATACCAACCCTGCACCGGCGGTACTGAGAATCTTTCGCTTTTTGTCCATGGCGAAACGCGTCGAACCGATGTCACTGAAGCGCTATGTCACGTCGTGCGAAACACGCGGCTTGCCACTAACAGAAAACAGGCCACCGCTCATGATGAAAGCTGCATCCTGGCTCAACAACACCATTACCTCAGCTATTGCCGACGGAGGCGTCCAGGACGACGTATCGGCAGCAGGCATATCGGCCCTGTTTGCTGGCGTATCCATGATCTCAGGCATCACGCAAAACACACCGATTTCCTCCTTGCGCAACTCCGCTGCCATGCTTTCTGTCAATCGCATCACAGCGCCTTTGGCAGCGGCATAAGCGCTCATACATGCCTGACCGCGCGTATGGGCCGCAGCGCCGACGTTGATGACGGTGCCTTTTTCTCCGGATATCATCAACGGCACCACGGCGCGAACCACGTTGATCATGGTCACCGCATTCAGGTCCATCATGCGATGCCAGACATCCACTTTCATCTGGTGGACCGGTTCACCATAGTAAAAGCCACCGGCTACGTTGCAGAGCACGTCGACCGTGCCAAACTTTTCGACGGCAACAGCCACGGCCCTGTCGACCGATTCGGTATCCGTCAGGTCAGCCGACATCAGCAGACGATCACCTGATTCGGTGGGGTAAGCCGCATGAAGTGCCGCCTCGTCGACGTCGATCACCACCCGTCGGCTTCCGGTTCGCGCGAAAGCGCTCTCGACCGCACGACCAAGCTGGCCCGCACCTCCCGTTATCACGACAACCCGGCTCCTCGACGCGCTCATCTCATTCCTCGCAAAAGAAAATGCGCTGCATTGAGCAACGCTGGCTAAAAATCGGTGCCACCGTCGATATTGACCGTCGCGCCTGTCACATACGAAGCGCGGGCAGACAGCAGATAGGCAATGAGATCGGCAAACTCTTCATGGCGCCCAGCCCGCTCCAGCGCAACCGACATGCCAGACTCGCGGCGCACCTGCTCATAGCGCGCCTTGCACTCGGGCACACCATATCTAGCCGCAAGTGCCCGGTTGGTCTGCGCATCCCTGTCGATGATCCCTGGCGCGATGCAATTGGCGCGCAAACCCCGTGATCCATAAGTCCGCGCGATATTCTTTGCCACGCTGGCTACAGCGCTTTTCATCGCCGTGTAGGCGACAAGGCCTGATTTCTGCGCGCGGATCGAAAGCGCAGACGTGAGAACAATGGCGCTATCGGGTGTTCCTAGCAATGCTGGCAGCGCTGCGCGACAACTGCGAACTGCCAGCATCAGGCTCTGCTCGAAATACGACTTCCAGTCGCTGTCGTCGAGTTCGTGCAGCAGCGCGCGCGTGCCCATGGGACCGGCCACCACCGCAAGGCGATGCAGGCCGCCGAAATGCGACACCGTCTGCGCCACAACATCGTCCATGAAACCGGCATTCCCAGCATCACCCGCAATGCAGAGAACCTCCACCCCGGTTGCCGTCAATTCCGTGCGGATCCCTTCAAGCTCCCGCTGACGGCGCGCCACCAGTGAGAGCTTCGCCCCTTCCCGGCCAAGAACCCGTGCGGCGGCCGCGCCGATCCCGCTACTACCTCCGACGATCAGCACGACCCGATCGCTGAGATCAAGTTCCATCTCAGATCCTGAGAACGGTGCCGCCGTCCACGCACCAGGTCTGTCCGGTGACCCAACCCGCATCGTCGGATAGCAGGAAAAGGCACGTGTTCACGACATCCTGCGTGGTCCCGATGCGACGCAAAGGCAAGTTCGAAAGCAGTGCCTGAAGACGCTCTGGTGGGACACTGGTACGGGTCGCGGTCGTATCCGTCGGGCCCGGCGCGACACCATTGACGCGAATATTCAACGGCCCAAGTTCGCGCGCCAATCCGATCGTGATGGCGTTCAGGCCGGTCTTCGCAATCTTGTAGTAGTTACCCGCTTCGTAAGCAGCAGTCGACGATTGGTTCACGATTGCCCCGCCGCCACGCTCCACCATCAACTTATAGACCGCGCGCGTAACGATCAGCGCGCCGTTCATGTTGACCTCCATGAACCGCTGGTAATACGCGTAATCGACCTCAAGCAGGCTTTCACGCCGCATTCCCGCAAAGATCGCCGCATTGTTGATCAGCAGGTCGACCCCGCCGAAAGCTTCGGCCACGCGTGCCGCCAGATTCGCAGCCGACTCGGGCGATGAGACGTCGGTCTTGACGAACAGCGCGCGGCCTCCCGTCCCGACGATCTCCTGCGCGACGCGCTGACCGTTCTCCTCGTTAATCTCCGCCACCGCGACCGCAGCCCCCTCGCGAGCCAGTGCGCGTGCGTAGGCTTCGCCGATACCTTGTCCGGCACCGGTCACGATCGCGATCTTGTCCTGAAAACGCATTTCGACTCTCCCGCCATTCTCATTCAAGTTTGAGATCCGCGGCACGGACCGCTGACCCAGCTTGCATTGTCGGCTTAACCTGACGACCGTAGATCAAGCAGGTCGATATTGGCCTCGCGCGGCAAAGCCAGCACATCCATTACCGCCCTCGCGGTAATCTGCGGTGAAATCGGCTCGCCCGACGACGCGTGGTAGCCTTCCGCCTTCACGATCTCGTGATAGCGCGTTCGGCGCTCCTCAGGCCAATCCCGATTGAACCCGCTTTCACTCATCCGGCCCGAACGTAGGACAGTGATACGGATACCCTGCCCTCGCAATTCCGTTCGCAGCCCCGCCGACAGGGTTTCCATCGCGCTTTTGGTGGCTGCGTACACCGTCAGAAACGGATAAGGTCGGTTCACCGACTCCGACGTGACATTGACAACGCCCCCTCCTCCCCGCGCCTTCATCAAAGGAATGGCTGCGCGTATGCAATAGATCGGACCGAGCAGATTTGCGCCGACTTCTTGCTGAAGCAGTTGATCATCTGCCTCCTCAATCGTCTGCAAATGACCTATCGCGGCGTTGTTGACAAGAAAATCGACGCCGCCGAAGCGCCGGTGTATCGCATCAAATGTCTGACGTACGGCCAACGGGTCAGAGATGTCCGTGGGAAAAACCACCGCCATCGCGCCCAATTCTGCCGCAGCCGCTTCTAGCGCAGCGACGTTGCGCCCCAACATTGCCACGCTGCCGCCCTCGTTTATGAAGGCCTCGGCAATCCGCTTGCCGAGACCGCGGGCGGCGCCGGTCACCACAGCAATTTTGCCCTGAAAGCGCTTTGACTGATCCGTGCTCATCTGCCACCCTCGCTCAACCAACACGCGGCCACCTCAATGCTGCTCTTTTCCATCTGGCTCATGTCGTCCCCCTCCAGGCATGTCGTTGCGTGATCCAGCGAGTTCAGATTGGATCCCACGGTGTGATAGCCATCGACGGCACGTTCTCATAGAAGCTGGGCGCGAGCGCGGGGATCGCATGTTCTGCGATGGTCTCAGGCGTCCATCCATCACTTCTGTGCAAGGTGCGCAGGATGCGCGGCTGACTGAAGAGATAGATCTCATTCGCGCGCACGCCGAATATTTGGCCCGAAACGTCAACCGCCTGATCACTTCCGAGGTACACGGCCAGTGGTGCAATCTTCGCGCTTTCCATCTTCTTGAGCTTCTCGATCCTGGCGATGTTCTCAGGCGTATCGGCAGGGATATTCGCCGTCATCGAAGTCCATGCCCACGGCGAGATGCAGTTTGAACGCACCTTGAATCTGGCCATGTCCAGCGCCAGCGACTTCGACAGGCCGACAATGCCCATTTTTGCCGCAGCGTAGTTGGCTTGTCCGAGGTTGCCGACCAACCCGCTCGTCGAAGTCATATGGATATAGCTTCCCGACGCCTGGCTTTTGAAGTGCGGCGCGGCGGCGCGCGCGACGTAGAATGAGCCATTCAGGTGCACGTCCAGCACGGCCCGCCACTCCTCTTCGCTCATATTGAAGAAAAAGCGATCGCGTGTGATACCCGCGTTATTTACCACGCAGTCAATCCGGCCAAAGTGGTCAAGCGCGGTCTGAACAATGCGCTGCGCAGATTCGTTGCTGGCCACGCTTTCCACTGCCGGAGCGGCCTCTCCTGCTTCAGCCCGAATCTCCGCGACAACCTGTTCGGCGGCGAAGCCCTCACTGTCCACAGCCCGACCGGTGTCGTTGACGATAACTCTCGCACCGTTAGCGGCGAACGCCTTTGCGAGATCGCGGCCGATGCCGCTTCCGGCGCCGGTCACTATGACCACCTTCCCTTCTACCATTTTGCCCACCGCCCATCTCCTGTTTTACAGCGTATCAATCGATTTCGATCACACCGTTGTCCAACACGATCGCGTCACGCGCCATCACGCGCGCGCGTAGCCGCAGTGTCCGGTCGCCTATGTGCCACAGCTCGAACCGGATTTCCTCACCCGGGTACACGGGCGCCGTGAAGCGTGCGGCAATCGCGCGAAGTCTTGTGGCGTCATATGACAGGGCAGCACGTAGCACCGCGTGGCATGCCATACCGTATGTGCAGAGCCCGTGGAGGATCGGTTGACTGAAGCCCGCCGCAGCAGCGATCTCCGGATCCGCGTGCAACGGATTCAGATCGCCAGTCAACCGGTATATCAACGCCGCCTGAGGCAAGCTTGAAATGTCGATTACGAGGTCTGCCGGCCCCTCGGGCATCGACGGCAACGGATCAGGAACCGGGTCGGAGGCGCCGCTGAATGCGCTGAAGCCGCCGTCCCCGCGAAGAAAGCTCACGTTGCGGCTCTGTGCGACCAACTCACCCGTCCCCTCATCGACGAGGTCTCTGAGCACGACGCCGATTGCACCGCGACCTTCACCCTTATCGCTCAGTGAATGCACACGGTTTCTGGCGATAAGGCATCCCTGTGCTGGCAAAGGCCGGATTATCCGCAGGGATTGCTCGCCGTGCACCAGTTTCAACGCGTTGGCGCCCGTGCGTGGATCACGCCACCAGGCACCCGGAGCGCCCATCACAGTGGCCATCGTCGGAACCGCGTGCAGGTCTTTTTCATACACGTAGCGCAACTGCCCGCGGTCTGTCGGCTCAACGCCAAGTCCAACGCTCAGCGCATAAAGCATCGACTCGCGAGCCGTGTACGGATAACGAACGTCCTCGAACTTCCACGATTTCACAACGTGATAGTCGATCATGGCCGCGCTCCTTTCAGTGCCGGGCAATCACGCAGTGGCTCATCGTCTGCAATCTGCTCGCCCTGCCAACGGGGAAGGCGCCTTTCAGCGAACGCCCGTGGCCCTTCGGTAGCATCATCGGATGCGTACATCGCCAAAACTGCCGGATATTGACCCTGCAGACTCAACGCCTCACTCAGCCCAGCTTCGTCGAGCCCGCGCAGGATCGTCTGCTTTGTTGCTCGTACGGCCAACGGACCACTCCGCAGGATCTCGTTCGCCCAACGGCGTGCGACGTCGACGGAGGTCCCCGCCGGCACAACTTCGTTGACAAAACCGAGATGGTTAGCCTCGGCGGCATCGACGCGACGCCCCGTCAGTGCGATCCCCATCGCAGCCTTGAGGCCGATTTCCCGGGGCAGACGGTGTAGACCACCCGCCAACGCGGCAAGCCCCACCCGGACTTCTGGTAACGCGAACTGCGCACGCTCATCTGCGACGATCAGGTCGCAGGCGAGCGCCAGTTCAAAACCGCCCCCGACGGCCAGGCCGTTGACCGCCGCCAGTACCGGCTTGTCGAGATCAAAGCGGGCCGTCAGACCGGCAAAACCCGACTCCGGCATGCGCTGCCGCCCTTCGGCCACGCGGAACTTCAGGTCGTTACCCGCACAGAACGCACGGTCGCCAGCGCCGGTGACAATTGCAACCCATTGGCTACTGTCGAACTGGAACGCGTCGAAGGCCGTGGCGAGTTCGTGGTGCGCTGGCGGATGCAGCGCATTGAGCACGTCGGGACGGTTTATCGTAATCAACGTCAGCCGGGCTTCCTGCATAACGGAGATAAACTCGTATTGCATGACGACCTGGCTCAGACTTTTTCGAGGATATGCACCGCACAGGCGCTGCCAAGCCCGACCACGTGCGTGAGGCCAAGCCGTGCACCTTCCACCTGCCGCTGGCCGGCTTCGCCGCGCAACTGCGTCACGACTTCATAGATGTTCGCAATGCCAGTTGCACCAAGTGGATGTCCTTTTGACAGGAGTCCTCCAGAAACGTTGACCGGGATGCGGCCACCGAGCGCCGTCTCGCCCTTATCGATCAGGCTTGCGCCCTCTCCCTCCGGGCACAGGCCCAGGTTTTCGTAGTGGGGAATCTCAGCTGTGGCAAAACAGTCATGCAGTTCCACAAGATGCAGTTCGTCTGGACCAATGCCAGCCATTTCGTATGCTGTTTTCGCCGCAAGACGCGTCACCGTGTTGACATCCTGCATCACCAGATTGCGCTCCGACCACGCGTCGCTCGCGAGGGCCGACGCCCTCACTCTCGCGGCTCGCCGCTCGAGCCCCAGTTCCCGAGCCTTCTTTGCCGACATAAGCACCGCCGCCGCAGCGCCGTCGACATTAACCGAGCACATCAGCTTTGTGTTCGGGTAGGCAATCATCTCCGCGTTCATCACTTCCTCGAGCGGCGTCTCTTTCTGGTACATCGCCTTCGGATTGAAGGTCGAGTGATGGTGGTTCTTCACCGACACCTTGGCAAACTGCTCAAGCGTGGTCCCATATTTACGGGCATGTTCCATGCCCATCATGGCGAAGACCGCCGGCATCGTTTCCGAACCGATGAGACCCTCGACCGGCAGCGGCTCGTTACCTACCTTCTTCTTGACGATCATCCCGGGCTGCATTTTCTCGACGCCGATGCAAAGCACAACGTCATAGAGTCCTGCCTTGATTGCAGTCCATCCTTCACGCAATGCCGTCGCCCCGGTTGCACACGCGTTGGTGCAATTGACGACCGGAATCCCGGTCTGTCCGATCAGTTGCAACGTGCGCTGCCCCGTCATGGTTTCGCCGATGTTTCCGCTATAGAGTGCCTGCACGTCTCCGATGGCAATGCCACAATCATCAAGCGCGCCTAGCGCCGCTTCGGCAGCCAGTTGGACGACGGTACGGTCGGGATAGCGCCCGAACCGGATCATGTCGATACCTACCACATATACGTCGGACATATCTGCCTCTCAAGCCGGAACAAAGAAATGGGCGAGATAGCCAAGCGCGTCGGCGTTGGCCGTTTCGGCGCCGCGAAATACCATCTTTACGGGCATTCCGAAGGCGAGCGCGTCTGCCGTGGGCTCGACCTCGAGCAGGTTCCCTTTTACGGACGTTCCATCGTCAAGGTCGACCACTGCCGAGACGAAAGGCACGGAGATACCCGGATAACTGCGGTACACAATGGTGTAGTTGTACAGACGACCGTATTCACTCAACGGATAGCTCTCCATGAATCCGCGCACGCCGCAGCGCGCGCAGTTCTCACGGGCGCCAACGAAGCGCGCCCCGCATGCCCGGCATTTACTTCCTTCCAGCCAGGCCGAGCCGTCGTCGCCTACCCTCGTGTAGGAGGTGGCGGGCTTTAGGGCGTCGAAGCTGCAATGTTCCATAGTGTTCTCACAATCAATTGATCTGCGCGAGCGTTGCTCTGCCGTTCCTGATTACCTTGATATCCCGGGCACGCACACCGACTTCGAACCAGACATCGTGCGCATCGCGCCACAGATCCACCGTAAGCAGATCCCCCGGAAACACTGGCGCCGAGAAGCGGACCGAGAACTCGCGAATACGTGCGGGATCGTAGTCACAGAATGCCTGCAGGACCGCGCGGCATGCCATTCCGTAGGTGCACAACCCATGCAGGATCGGCCCTTCAAAGCCAGCCGCACGCGCTAATTCCGGATCCGCATGCAGCGGATTTCGATCGCCGCAGAGGCGATAAAGCAGCGCCTGATCGCGCCGCGTAGGCAATTCAATCGTCACGTCCGGCTGCCGCTCGGGCGTGACGTTCATAGTCCGTGTGTCGGGTGGGCCGCCGAATCCACCGTCCGCCCGTGCAAATGCGGTTCGGGTAAGCGTCGCGAGCGCCTCTTTCGAGTCGAGGTCGCGCAGGACGGTTTCCCTCTGGATGACCGCCCCCTTTCCTTCTCCCTTGTCGTAGACCGCAAGCACCCGGCTGTCCGCGATCACGCTGCCGGTGACCGGAATCGGCTTATGGACGATCAAGGCTTCTTCACCGTGCAGTGTCTTGCCGCGATTGACGCCGATCCGCTCGGGCGTGATCCCGGCGCCCCAGGCCGCGACCGCTGCGAACGTGGGCACGGTCCGCAGTCCCTCTTCGTAGACAAAGGGCAACTCCCGACGGTCGAGCGGATCGGCTCCCATGCCAATCGCAAGCCCGTACAGCATCGTGTCCCGATCCGTCCAGGAAAAATGCCGCCCCTCTTCCTTGAGATCGAGCACGGCGGGGTACTGGATAGCCATGGATGCTTCCTTCCTAGTGGCTCTTCTGCGCCGGCCCGTAGGCATTGACAAAATTGAGATCCCGCTCCGGCAGCATGACTTTGCCTGCTGCAACGGCGGCGGCCAACGCGTGGGCGTCGAACTGTTCTGGCGGAACGATCCCCGGACCAATCTCCATCCGGATCTCGCCGACATAGCCACCGCCAGCCAGAAGCGTCTTGCCCGTCTGCTGGCCAGACAGATCACTGACCATGTACAGCAGCACTGGAGCGACGCGCTCGGGCGTAAAGACCTTCTTGTACTCGTCCGACACCATGCCGTCGATCAGCTGGCTGGCCGCCGCGGGCGCGATCGTCCAGACCCGGATACCGTACTTCAACCCTTCCTGAGCAAGCGAATTGGAGAATCCCCAGATACCCGCCTTCGCAGCACCGTAGTTGGTCTGGCCGAACTTGCCCCGCAGGCCGGAGGTTGACGTGGTGTTGACGATCACGCCGCCGCGCCCCGCCTCCTTCATCTGGCCGAAAACAGCCCGCGTCACACAATACGTTCCCTTCAGATGCACGCGAATCACCGCATCCCAATCAGCTTCCCCCATCTTCAACAGCGACTTGTCGCGCAGGATGCCGGCGTTGTTCACGAGAATATCCACGTGGCCAAACGCCGAAAGCGCGTCTTGAAGAATGCTTTCCCCGCCTTCAACACTACCGACGTCTGCCACGCTCGCGACAGCCGTGCCGCCCGCTTCGCGAATGCCAGTTGCGACTTCCTCTGCGGGCCCTTGGGCATAGTCGTTCACGACAACCGCCGCTCCCTCACGCGCCAGCAACTGCGCATATGCACGTCCCAGCCCGGCGCCAGCACCGGTCACTACCGCTACCTTCCCGTCCAGCAAACCCATTTCATCACTCCGTTCTTTGGCAACGTGGTGTCAGGGCGCGGGTCCGCGCCAATCGTCGTGAGATGCACACGCATCTGAGCAGACGCGACCCGTTCGCCTGGCCGCCGTTCAACCGGCCTGAATCTCAATCAGCTTCGTTTGTGTAAATTCATTCAGACCGTCCTCGCCCAGTTCCCGACCGTAGCCAGAACGTTTGACACCACCGAACGGGCCATCTGAAAGCTGGGTGCCGGCGCCGCCGTTAAGCGTCACCCCACCCGTGCGAATCGCGCGAGCCATCTCAAAGGCGCGACCCACGTTCGCACTGATGATTCCACCCCGCAGACCAAAGCGTGAGTCGTTGGCAATGGAGATCGCCTCATCGTCGTCGTCGAAGCCAATCACTACTCCGACCGGTCCAAATATTTCGTCCTGTGCGATCGTCGATCGGCTTTCGACGTTGTCAAAAAAAGTGGGCTCGTAGTAGAAGCCCTTGACCAGATCCGCTGGGCGCCGACCACCGGCCATCAGCGTCGCTCCACTGTCGATACCCTGCGCGACGTAACGCTCGACCCTCTCACGCGCGGAGGCCCGGATCAGAGGCCCCATCTCGGTGTCTGAGGCACGCGGATCCCCAACCTTGACCGCTCGTGCCATCGCTGCCAGCTGCTTGACGAATTCCTTGCGCAGCGAGTTGTGCACGAGCACGCGGGTGTTCATGGCACATCCTTGCCCCGCATGACTGGTGAAACCCCGCAACGCCTGACCGAGCGCCATCTTTACGTTCGCATCCTCGCGCACGATCAGGGCAGACTTGCCGCCCAGTTCCATGACAAGCCGCTTCAGCGTCGGTGCGCTCTGCGCGACAATCGCCGCGCCCACCTGGTCGGAGCCCGTGAAGGTCACCATGTCGACCCTGGCATCCGCTGTCAGTTGTTCACCAACTTCCTTGCCGCCAGTGATGACGTTCAGCACGCCCTTCGGCAATCCAGCCTCTGCCGCTGCACCAGCCAGCACCAGCGCCTCGAAAGGTGTATAAGGCGATGGCTTCAGCACCACGGTATTACCGGTGACCAATGCCGCCGCAACCTTAACCACGTTGAGGAAGTACGGATAGTTGTAAGGCGTTATCGCCGCAACCACGCCCACCGGTTCACGCACGACAAAAGCGGTCCCCAGCACAGTGCCGGGTCCACCGCCTCGGGTCAGTTCCGGCGCAAGCGCCCGGATATCCTGGCGCAAGGCCAGCTCCAGAATGCGCCGAAAGTGCTTCATCGGCACATCAAACTGCCGCGCTTTCGCATTCGACTGAACGGAACCCGCTTCAAGCACAATCAGTTCGCAAATCTCTGCGGCTCGCGACTCCAGCACGTCATACATTCTTTGCAGGTATGCAACGCGCTCACCGATACTCATGGTGGGCCACGAACCGGTGTCGAACGCCGAGCGTGCGGCGGCAATGGCCGCCTCTGCATCGGCGACTCCGCCATACGGCGCCATCGCGATCACTTCTTCGGTCGCCGGATTGAGCACCGGGTCTTCATGCCCCTCGCCCGGTGCAACGAACGCGCCGTTGATATACAACGCCCCAGCTTGCTGCAATGGCAAATTCAAAACCGTTCTCCCTATCTTCAGGCGCACTCGCCCACAGTCCTATCCGATTCGACCGCGGATCCCGCGGTAATGACACACTAATCCAGTGTGTAAGCTGCGGCGAAGCATCCGGCCAGTCAGTCAGACGTGCGACAGAATTTTTTTGATGTCTGCGGAGGTCACAGGCTTATCCGACGACGCGGACGGATTCAGGCCGCCCCGCGAGATCGGTCGTGTGTCGACCTTTTCAGCCAGTTGCCGCAACGCACCCACCGTACAGTTTTCACGCCCCAGAATTGAAAACGGGTCGTAGCTAAACTCCCGCATCGCATTCAGATGAGTGATCTTGTTGATATCGGTTGATGGAAGTGCCCGGATGCTCTGCCAGAGATGCTCCGGAGAATTGGGCCAGGTCGCGTCCGAATGCGGATAATCTGCTTCCCATGTGATCATGTCGATGCCGATATCCTGCCGGTTGCGCAATCCGAACTCGTCGTCGATGAAGCACGTGATGACGTGGCGCCGAAAGACATCGCTCGGCTTGTCCTTGCCGAAGTTCGCGCGTGTCCACGCGCTATGCTGCTGGTAGGTAAAATCGGCCCGCTCGAGCAGGTACGGAATCCATCCAATGCCGCCCTCTGAAAGCGCCATGCGCAGACCGGGGTAACGGCGCCAGAAGCCGGCGAACAGCCAGTCCGCTGCAGCGTTCGCAATCGAAATGGGCATCGACGTAATCCACGCGTCGATCGGCGATTCGTCTGACGGATAGGGCGCGTTTCCGCCCGAGCCAATGTGGCAACAGATCACCACGGCGTTTTCCTCGCACACCGCCCACAGCGGTTCCCAACATTCGTTGTGCAGACTCGGCAGACCGATCATCGACGGATTGTCCGGAAACGTGATTGCGTGACAACCGAGTGCGACGAGGCGCTTCACTTCATCCACTGCGAGCTTGACGTCCCAGAGTGGAAGCATGCCGAGGGGGATAAAGCGTCCGGGGTGCCTGCCGCACCAGTCGTGGAAATGCCAGTCGTTGTAAGCCTGAATAGTGGCTAACGCAAGCTCCTTATCCTGCATTTTCTGGAAGCGAGCGCCTGCAAATCCCGGAAACGACCCAAAGCAGATCGAGCCCAGCACGCCGTTAGCGTTCATGTCTTCGATGCGGGCGTCGACGTCATAACACCCCTTGCGCACCTGATCGAAAGAAACCGGCTCGAACCCGTACTCCTCTTTAGGCCGTCCAGCGACAGCATTGAGCCCGAGACCAGGCGCGCGCTGCCCCTCGACCACCCAGTGGTGCGCCCCACCCGTCCCGCGAACCACCTTCGGCGCCCGCTCCCTGAACGCTGGACGGATGTGGCGCTCGAACATGTCCTCGGGCTCGATCAGGTGATCGTCAACGCTAACCAGAATAAGGTCCTGCAGCTCCATGTGCGTCTCCTGTTTGTATTTCATTGTCATAAACTGACTTAGATTCAGTTTATTCACCTAACTTATGGATGTCAACGCCCGAGATTTATAGCGGGCAAACATTAGGGTAATACCGAACAAAGATCAGTAGACAAAAGCTGACGGTTCGTCCATTATTGAATCGTGATGTTTCGAGAAGTTGCCGTAAATCCGCCCCGGCGGACCCTTGATGAACCCGTGGCGGAGATTCCGGTACGCCGGGCAGTGCGCCAATTCCCATAGACCAACCGCGCGGCTCCTGCGAGGGCATCCGAACGCGAGAAAGCTTAAGACGACGACACATGGATGAGCATAAGATCTGGTCCCGTGGAAAACAGGACACCGTAACGGCGGCGATCACCCGTTCAGCAATGCAGTATCGCGACCGCACGTTTCTGGATTTCAGCGGCGAGCTGCATACCTATGCCGAAATTGATCGCGCCTCAACCCGCCTGGCGCACGGCCTCATCGCGCTGGGCGTGAAGAAAGGCGATACCGTGGTCAGTATTCTCGACAACAACGTCGAGGCGGTGCTGAGCTGGTTTGCAATCAACAAGGCAGGTGCGATCAGCGTTCCCGTGAACACGGCCTACAAGGGGGAATTTCTGCGGCATCAGTTGAACGACTGCGGGGCGAAAATCGTGATTGCGGAGGACGACTACGCGAGGCGAGTGGTCGACATCGAGGACGGGCTCGATCATGCGACAACGCTGTTGCAGCGCCGCGGATCGCTGGTCCGCGCGTCCCGTCTGCAGGTCGTCAAACTCGATTCCGCCTTTGATGAATCGGTCGAACCGCTCCCCGACGTGAATTCCCCGGCCGATCTGTCGATGCTCATCTACACAGCCGGAACCACCGGTCCGTCAAAAGGCTGCATGATCAGCCATAACTATGTGTGCAACCTGGGTCGACAGGTCGTGCAGATGGAAGACCGGCGCAGCGAGGACTGCAACTGGACCGCGCTCCCCCTCTTTCATATGAACGCCACGGGTGGCTCGATCCTGTCCTGCATGTTCGTAGGCGCCCGCGTGGCGATCTTTCCGCGCTTTTCGGTATCGCGTTTCTGGCCGGACATTCAACGCAGCGGAGCGACGGTGGCGAGTCTGCTGGGTTCGATGATTACCTTTCTGGCCGAAGCAGAAGACTCTGAAGCATCGAGGGCATGTTTTGGCCAGTTGCATACCGTGCGCGGTTCGCCATTCCCGGCCCAGTTGCAACGCAAATGGAAAGAGCGCTTCGGCGTAAAGACCGCAGGCTCGAACAGCTACGGCCTGACCGAGGCCGCTCGTGTGGTTACCGGTGCGCAATCTGACGAATCTGCACCGGCAGGCTCATCGGGTCGCGCCAACGAAGACTTTGATGTGCGGATCTTTGATGACGAGGATAACGAATTACCTCCCAATACCCCGGGTGAAATCGTCATTCGTCCCAGACGGCCGCATATCATGTTCGAAGGCTACTGGAACCGGCCTTCAGACACAATCAAGATCATGCGGAACATGTGGCTTCACAGTGGGGATATCGGCAAATTCGACGAAGACGGCTACTTTTATTTCGTCGATCGAAAGAAGGACTACCTACGCCGGCGTGGAGAAAACATTTCGAGCTACGAAGTTGAAACCGGTTTGCGTGCCCACCCTGGCATTGCTGATGTCGCAGTGCACGCGGTATTCTCCGAGTCCGGAGAGGACGATGTAAAAGCTACGATCGTCCTGAAAGAAGGCGCTGGCGTCACCGAAGAAGAGATATGCCTGTGGGCAATCGAGCGTCTGCCCTATTTCACGATCCCACGTTATTTCGAGTTCAGGCCGGATCTGCCGCGCAATCCGGTCGGAAGAGTACTGAAGTACGAACTGCGCGCCGAAGGCTGCACCCATACAACGTGGGATCGTGAGAAGAGCGGTATGCAGGTCCCGAAACGATAATACGACGCCGTCCGTTAGCTGAAGGCAACAGAGTGTCGCGGATCAGAGATTGAACATGCTCAGCCAGATACAAACTGAAAGTACGGTAATCGTGGGTGCCGGCCAGGCGGCCAGCGAAGCGGCGGTGTCCCTGAGGCAAAAGGGATACGGCGGCCGCCTGCTCATGCTCGGAGATGAAGCGCACCTGCCTTACCAGAGACCTCCGTTATCGAAAACCTATCTGTCAGGCGAGGCTGAGCCGCAAGGGTTATATCTCAAACCCGCGACCGCATATGAAAAGCTCGGCATTGAAATCCGCACCGGTGTGCGGGTCACGCGTCTTGACGCCCGTGTGCGAAGAATTACCCTTTCCGACGGGACGGTGGAACCCTATGACAAGCTGATACTCGCGACCGGCGGCCGCCCACGCCCACTATTGCAGGCTGCCATTATGGACGGAGAGAAGCACCCGTCGAACCTGCACTACCTCCGGACGATCGACGATGTGGATCACATTCGACGGCAACTCAGTCCCAACTTCCGGCTGGTGGTCATTGGCGGCGGCTATGTTGGTCTCGAGGTTGCCGCCGTAGCCAGCCGTCTGCGCGTCCGCGTGACTGTGCTCGAAGCGCTACCTCGCGTGCTTGCGCGGGTCACTGCTCCTGAATTATCGGAATTCTATGAGAAAGTCCACCGGGAAGCTGGCGTCGAGATTCGCACCTCAACCCAGATAGAACGTCTGGAACTCGATCCATCTGGCGATGCCGTAAAAGCCATTGTCTGTGCAGATGGCACGGTGCTGCCGACGGACCTCGTCATCGTCGGAATCGGCCTGATACCCAACGTCGAACTCGCGGAACAGGCAGGCCTTGCCCTCGAGAACGGCATTGCAGTGGATGAGTCCGGGCGAACGTCCGACCCGAACATATTTGCTATCGGAGATTGTTCCAGCCGTCCCAGTGCCCTGTACAAGCGGCGCATCAGGCTTGAGTCAGTACCGAACGCACTCGAACAGGCACGAGCCGTCGCTACCGTGCTATGTGGCCAGCCATGCCCTCCCGAATCCGCACCGTGGTTCTGGTCCGACCAATATGAACTTAAACTGCAGATGGTAGGCCTTTCGCACGGGTACGATATGCTTGTGCTCCGCGGGGACCCGTCGTCGCGCTCCTTCATTGCGTTCTATCTGAAGGACAGGCGAATCATCGCAGCGGACGCGGTCAACTCGCCAGCTGCGTTCATGTTTGCAAAGCGCGTTGTCGGCCGGCAGCCGCTGATCGAAAACCATGAAGCGCTTGCCGACGTTACGGTGCCGCTTCAAACGCTCTTCGCCGATCAAAACTCGTAGTCCCATTCTTATTTACGCCATGCCTACCATCAAATTTATCGAATACAACGGCACGGAGCATGTCGTTGACGAAGAGGTTGGCCGTTCCTTGATGCAGGCCGCGGTCGACCATTGCGTACCTGGAATTGTTGCCGATTGCGGCGGAAGTTGCAGTTGCGGAACCTGCCACTGCTTCATTGATGAAGCATGGATCGTTCATCTGCCGCAGGCTCAGGAAGACGAGAAATCTCTGGTTGACGGCTTGCTCGAAGTCACTGTCGGCAGCCGGCTTAGCTGCCAGATCAAGATCACCCCGGAACTCGATGGCATGGTCGTACGCTTGCCGAAGTCGCAGTTCTGACCACATCGCCTATTGGCATGGCGAATACTGATGGAGACATCTGATGAAAATTATCGCCGACCGCGCCAAGTGTGCCGGACACGCTCGCTGCGCTGCCGTTTCCGAAGAACTCTTCGAACTCGATGAAAGCGGGTATATCGCATTTGACTCCAAAGCCGTTCCTCCCGGCATGGAAACATTGGCAACGCGCGGTACACGCGCCTGCCCCGAACGGGCCCTCTCGCTGCAAACAGATGAAACGGCAGGCGATCACGATATGTCGTGACAGGCCGGAACGCATATAATCACAACTGACACGGATTCAGTAATTCACCGTGTTGGTTAGACAATGCGCGACATCAGGGCACAGCGACATGAAAACAACCGATCTTGGTCAGTCAACAAACCCAACGGCAAACGGAACGGAAAGCAAGAAAGCGGCGCGGCCGCGAAACCTTTATGGGCAGTCCATAGGACGCAAGGGGGCTGAGACCCGGGAACGGCTGCTCAAGGCTACCGTCGAACTTCTGGAAAAGCGCTCGCTTCGCGACGTGAGTGTGGCAGATATCACTGCGCTTGCCGGGGCTTCGTCGTCGGGCTTCTACATCTATTTTTCCGATGTCGCCGCAGCCGCATTGGCGGTGGCTGAAACGATCTTCCAGATCACGCCCGAAATCGAAGCCCTTCTCAGTAAGGAGTGGACGGCGGGGGACGCTAAAGCGAATGCGTATTCGCTGGTTAATTCATACGTCAATTTCACCCGGCAGCATCATGCCATCCTGCGCGTTCGCAATCTTGCAGCCGACGAGGGAGACCGTCGTTTCGAGGAGGCCCGGCACAATGCGGTCGCCCGCATTCATGAGTTGCTGACTGCACGCATTGCCGCTGCCGACAACGGGCTGGACCCATCCTCTGGTGCCTCGGCGGTTCTTGCACTCATGGAACGAATCAGCGCAATCTCCAGGCTGCCTCTCAGGCGCCATCATTCCCGGCCGAAGTTGATCGCTTCGGCGGCCTTTATGGTGGCGAGCGCGCTGGCTCCCACCGATCGCTCCACTACCTAGTCAACATGGAAATTCTCGAACGCCAGGCGGCGATCAGCGGCGTCGGACTGATGCTGGCAGGACGGCAAACAGGCCGCAGCGCGCTTGAACTGACGCTCGATGCCATCGAAGAGGCCTTACGCGACGCAGGTCTCGACTATGACGATATTGACGGTCTCAGCTCCTGGCCAGGCATATCGTCCACACCCGGAATGTCGCCGGTGACGCTGCGCGAAGTCAAGGAATCGCTGGACCTGAAGCTGAACTGGTTTGCAGCCTCTCCCGAAGCGCCGGGCCAGCTCAGCGCGGTCATGAATGCTGCCATGGCCGTCGCTACTGGCCAGGCACGTCACGTTATCTGCTTCCGGACACTGAATCAGTACTCCGAGCAGGTCAAGGCGCGCGGCCTGAAAAGACCCGACGCCACGCCAGCTGCCCGCGTCGACGGCCTGATGTCATGGATCCGGCCTTTCAATGGCCTCTCTGCAGCGCATCCACTCGCTCTTGTTGCCATGCGTCACATGCATGAGTACGGCACGACGCGAGAGCAACTTGGCGCCATTGCTGTCAATGGTCGCCGCAATGCAATGCTCAATCCGCAGGCACTATACCGGGATCCAATGAGTCTCGAGGACTATCTGGCCGCGAGAATGATCACCGAGCCGCTCTGCCTTTATGACTGTGATGCACCGATCGACGGGGCAACGGTCGTGATTGTTTCAAGACTTGATGCGGCCCAGACATTGCGCAAACCGCCACTGCAGATCGAGGCGATGAGCGGCGCTTTTTATGGACGCAACTCCTGGGACCAGTTCGCGGATCTGACGTCCATGGCAGCGAATGACGCAGGTCGGCAATTATGGACACGTACCGCCCTCAAACCAGCGGATGTGCAGGTCGCCAATCTGTACGATGGGTTCAGCATTCTGACGCTGATCTGGCTTGAGGCGCTGGGGTTCTGCGGCAAGGGAGCAAGCGGTGCCTATGTGGAAGGCGGCCTGCGCATTGCGCGCGACGGCGAGCTGCCGCTTAACACCGGCGGAGGCCAGCTTTCCGCTGGCCGGCTGCACGGCTTCGGCTTGCTATGGGAGACCTGTATTCAGCTCTGGGGAGAAGGCGGAGACAGACAGGTTGCGGGCAACCCTGAAGTTGGACTGGCTGCGGCCGGAGGGGGGCCCCTTGCCGGTTGCCTGCTGCTTACCCGGCATTAACGGTAAGCCCGCCCTCCTGGGCGGCAAGATCACCTGCCACCCAATGAGACAACCTCACTGACGCAACGAGACGGCAAGCTCGGAGACGTCTTCAAGCGCCTCCAGGCCATCGACCTTCTGCACGATCTGCTCAACTTGTTCGCGTGGAAACAGCCCTTCGGTAAGCCCATAGAATTTGAGCTTCAGCTCTGCATCAGATGCGGGACATTCCGGCAACCCGCGAGGCGCTCTCTGGTAGTAACAGAACTTCCTGCCATCGCGAAGGATGACCTCCACTTTCGCACCGAGCGGATGCGCGCCGTCCTCGATCACCATGGGATAGGGATGCACCTTCTCGGCCTGACCAAGCAGTTCTGCGTCTCCCCACAAGCCGGGATCCAGGTAGAACTGCAGATCGTTACTACGCTTGACCAGCCGTAGCGCGAGACTGAACGCCAGACTGAACTGTGCACTGATGCAATCAGTCGGTCGTGTAATAGCTGCGCCATGCGGAATCGCCCAGTCGACCAGGCCCACATTGATGGCTGTCACGTCGGACGGTACGAACTCCTCCGAACCCATGATTTGAGTGAGCGCGTTGAGGGCCGCGTGCGCCGTGCCGACAGCCGGATAGAGCTTGAACATCGTATCCAGAATGTGAAAGTGCCCCGTCCAGAAGCATTCGACGTCGGGCGGACTGCCATCGCCAAACAACCGATAAATGCCGCGCTTGCCCTCGAAAATCGTTGTTGGTCCCGTCATGCCGTATTGCGCGAGCAGTGCCGCCTGCACGCCACTGCGAGACGCTGACCCGGCATGCAGACGCTTGACCTCCCCGCCGCTCTGGTCATACTCCATGGTTCCGGAGGCGTCGCTCGCGGCAATACTTAGCGCGTGCGCTGCCTGTTCGATGTCTAGCCTCAGCAAACTGGCCGCCGCGCCTGCTGCCCCGAAGACACCGCCGACCTTCGTTCCGTGCCACCCCAGCGCGAGGGTGCTGCCGTGGATCGGCCCGATCGACGCGGCCTGCGCCTGATAACCCGCGACAACGGCGGTAATCAGATCGCGCCCGGTCGCGCGCCCCCGTTCCGCAAGCGCCAGTGCCGCGGGAATCACGCACACGCCCGGATGACCACAGTGGAAATGGCTATCGTCAAACTCGCAGCTATGACCGAAGGTCCCGTTCACATACGCGGCGTAAGCCGCTGATGTTTTCCAGCCGTAAAATCCCACCGTCGCCTCAGCCGTGCCCGCCATCGCCTCCACCAACCTCCGTACAGGCTGCACCTGAGGCAATGTGGCACCCCTGATCTGGACGCCGAGATGATCCAGGATGCATTGCTTCGCCAGTCTGACGACTTCCGGCGACAGATCCTCATACTTCAGTTCGACGATCCACTTCCCCAACCTGCTTGCGATCATGTCCATTCTGGCTCATCTTCTGAAGTAGGACTCATAGTCACGCCAGCGCTCCCCGATCCGGGATTCGCTGATCCAGCGATGCGAAAACTGTACATTCGTCATTTTATTGAATATTAACCAATGCTCATGCGCCTGCATAGCTCTTGTTTACTCTACCAAAGACCGTCAACTAGCGACTGATGCCAATTTATTTAGTTGACGATCCGTCATCTATTTGGGAGAATCCATCCATTACCTGGCGACAGGATTGTCCGCCGCAAACAATTACATCTTGAGACACTGGAGGATCAGCAATGCACGCGTTGCCGACATCAGGAGACACGAAATCGCACCCGCAGGAGATACCGGATCATGTTCCGCCAGAGCTTGTGCACGCGTTCGATTTCCGCACGGGACTCGGGAACTATCCGCACTCGACCGTAGCCGAGCTGCACAACGGTCCCCGGATTTTCTATTCACCCACGCATCACAACGCGATTCCTGGTCCCGGAACCTGGGTGCCTACCCGGGCAGAAGATATCCGCGCGGTGCTTCAGGATGCAGCGACCTTCTCGAGCGCTGTTTCCCGCTCGAACTCTTCGCTGAGGCTGATTCCCCTCGAAATGGATCCTCCTGAGCACCTGATATTCCGGGCCATCATGAACCCGATCTTTTCCCCGGTGCGGATGAAGGCTCTGGAAGAGAAGGTTCGTAGCAGGGCAAAAGCGCTCGTTGCGGTATGCCACGCAAAAGGCGCCTGCGATTTCGTGGAAGACTTTGCCAAACCCTTTCCCGTCGGGATATTCCTTGACATCATGGGTCTTCCGGCTGACAACATGATGCGATTCCTTGAGTGGGAAGCGCTGATCATGAGGGACAAATTCACGCGCGCAGGTGCCATGCAGCAGGTCGCGGCCTATCTGCAGGAACTCGTTGAAGCCCGTCGCAAGTCGCCGACGGATGATCTCATTAGCTTCGCCGTGACCGCCAAGGTCGACGGACGTCCCTTGAGTGACGCAGAGGTCACCGGTATGTGCGTCCTGCTCTTTATCGCCGGGCTCGACACAGTCACGAGCAGCTTCGCATTTCATTTTCGGCATCTTGCCGAGAATCCGGCCGACCAGGATAGTCTGCGACATGATTTCACACTGATCCCCACTGCGGTAGAGGAGCTCTTCCGCGCCTACGCGGTTGTTAACACCAATCGCTATGCAACGCGCGATGTCGAACTGGCTGGAGTGCTGATCAAGAAGGGGGACAATGTAACGTGTTCGACCATACTCGCGTCGCGGGATCCGCGGGAGTTCGAGAACCCCAATAAAGTCCAGCTCACGCGCAGCCCAAATCCGCATAACGCCTTTTCGTATGGACCGCATCGTTGCATCGGTTCCCATCTTGCACGGCGCGAAATCATCACAGGCATCGAAGAATGGCTGACGCAGGTGCCCCCGTTCCACATCAAGCCCGGCGCAGAGATCGTCACCCATGGCGGCGGCGTATTCAGCATGGAGTCTTTGCCGCTCCTCTGGTAACCCCCGTGCGGACTAACATTGAATTCGCGCCGCGAAAGAACAGAGCGTGTCCATGAGCCCGGAAATGGCGATCGGTTTTCATCAGTTTGCAGGAAGAGCGGGCTTGCCGCTGGCAGCAGACGTCGGCGGCAACGCAGGCGGAGTCTGCATCATCCTTTCGCCCGGCGGTGGCCAGACCCGCCACGCATGGCGACGCCTCGCAAAACATCTGGTTTTCCAGGGGCATCGCGTCATCTCACTCGACCTGCGAGGACACGGCGAAAGCGCATGGGCTGCCGAAGGAGACTACTCGATCGAAGCATTCGTAGATGACCTGTTGGCCGTGCTCGCGACACAGCACGGGCCGCTCGTTCTGATCGGTGCGTCGATCGGCGGGATCGCCTCGTTACTCGCCGTGGCAAGGCAACCTTCGGCTCACATTCGCGGACTGGTGCTGGTTGATGTGGTGCCCAACATGCAGACTTCGGGCCTTGAGCGCATTCGCGGGTTCATGAGCGCAGGCGAAGCAGGATTTGCAAATATCGACGAAGCGGCCGACGCAGTCGCGCGTTATCTGCCTCACCGTCCGCGGCCGGCTTCGAGTGCGAGTCTCGCAAAGAACCTCCGGCGTGGCGAAAACGGCAGATGGTATTGGCACTGGGATCCTGCATTCCACGCCGGGTCCAGACAGCGGGCCGAAGAAGGCATGTTGGCAAAAATGGAGTTGGCCGCGACCTCAATCTCTGTCCCTACACTCCTCGTGAGCGGCTCCCGCAGCGAAGTCGTCGATATGGCCGGTGCAACGCGACTCCTCCAGTTGATCCCTCATGCACAGTGGGTAAACGTTCAGGATGCCGCTCACATGGTCGCTGGCGACCGAAACGACGTTTTCGACGCCGAAATCGACTCTTTCGTCCGGCAGGTGTCAGAAGACCATGGAGATACGCAGCCGTGACGACGATCGACATCGAGCACCTGCGAACCTGGGTGGGCCGAAGCGAAACCCGCACTGAGGTGATCGCTCCCATACCTGCAACACTGCTGGCCGCAACCCTCGACCGCCCTGAAGTACCCACTGGGGAAGGCGACCCACTGCCACCACTCTTTCAGTGGCTATATTTCCTCCCGGTCTGCCCCCAGTCACAGATTGACAGCGACGGCCATCCGGTCCGAGGCGGCTTGCTACCACCTGTACCGCTTCCGCGCCGCATGTGGGCAGCGAGCACGATAGATTTCAGGCACGCGCTAGCAATAGGCGATACCGTCAGACGTCGTACTGAGGTGTCTGCGGTCAACCTCAAGCAGGGTCGCAGCGGTCCGCTTGTCTTCGTGACGCTGCGCACAATCCACACCGACAGTCAGGGGCGCGAGGCAATAGAGGAAAGCCAGGAACTGGTGTACCGGCATCAGCCGGCGCCCGAGGATCTACCAGTGACCCCAAAAGCCGCGCCTTGCGACGAAAGTTGGTCACGCACAGTGATTCCGGATCCGGTGCTGCTGTTCCGATACTCGGCCCTGACCTTCAACAGCCATCGGATCCACTACGACGTCGACTATGCGCGCAAGACGGAACAGTACCCCGCTCTGGTGGTTCACGGACCGCTCTCTATCACGCTTCTTCTGGACCAGCTACAGCGCGAGTTGCCTGAAAGGCGGGTCACCCATCTGGCTTTTCGTGCCCTGAGCCCGCTCTTTGAAGGAACGGCATTCGACCTGTGTGGACGACCTGCACCAGACGGAAAGACCGTCAGACTCTGGACCCGGGACAGCCATGGTGCCCTGTGTACCGATGCGATCGCGCGAATCGAATAACCCCCAAACTTGAACAGGATGGTTTCCCCGTGCATTACGACAGTGATCAGTTTCAGGAGATCCGCGATGGCGTACGCTCGCTGTGCGCGGGATTTCCGGACGAATATTTCCGCAAGATCGATGAACAGCGTGGCTACCCGGAGGCGTTTGTCAACGCGCTCATTGGTGCGGGGTGGCTCTCGGCCATGATTCCCGAACAGTACGGTGGGTCAGGACTTGGGCTGGCCGCGGCGACGGTCATCATGGAGGAGATCAACCGCTGCGGCGGTAACGCGGGCGCCGTGCATGGGCAGATGTATAACATGAGCACCTTGCTACGCAACGGATCGCCTGAACAGAAAGCGCGCTATCTGCCCCGTATCGCCTCTGGCGAGTTGCGCATTCAGTCGATGGCCGTGACGGAGCCGACAACTGGCACGGACACCACGCAGCTCAAGACCACCGCCACCCGACGCGATGGCCGCTACGTCATCAACGGCCAGAAGGTCTGGATCTCACGCGTCCAACACTCCGACCTCATGATTCTGCTTGCGCGCACGACGCCGCTTGCGGAGGTCAGGAAGAAATCCGAAGGGATGTCCATCTTCATCGTGGACCTTCATGATGCAATCGGCAAAGGGCTTACCGTTCGCCCGATCCCCAATATGGTCAATCATGAAACCAACGAACTCTTCTTCGACAACCTGGAAATTCCTGAAGACAACCTGATTGGGGAGGAAGGCAAAGGATTCCGTTACATCCTTGATGGCCTTAACGCGGAACGCACACTGATCGCGGCCGAGTGCATCGGTGACGGCCGATGGTTCGTCGAGCGTGCCACGCGATACGCCAACGAGCGCGTTGTTTTCGGCCGACCGATCGGCCAGAACCAGGGCGTGCAGTTTCCGATCGCTCAGGCGTATATCGATGTCGAAAGCGCCGACCTTATGCGTTTCAAGGCCGCAGAGCGCTTCGATGCGCATCTGCCCTGCGGGGCCGAGGCCAACATGGCCAAATATCTGGCCGCAAAAGCCTCCTGGGAAGCCGCCAACGTCTGCCTCCAGACTCATGGGGGATACGGCTTCGCCTGCGAATACGACGTCGAGCGCAAATTCCGCGAAACCCGCCTATACCAGGTTGCCCCGATCTCAACCAACCTGATATTCAGCTACGTGGCCGAGCACATTCTGGATTTGCCGCGATCCTTCTGAGGAACCTATGCACGCCCATGACCCATCCGTGTCGCTACCGGACCACGCCCGCGGGCACGCTTTGTCCGAAGGGGTGGTCGCTTCCCCTTCTTTGTCTGACGGAGCGACGTCGCAATGGGGAAGTGCGAGACGCGCATTTGTCCTGATGCTCCTTTGCATCGTCGCAGCGGTCAACCTTGCAGACCGGCAGCTGATTACGATCCTGCTTACTCCCATCAAGCGCGAATTCAATGTCAGCGATACCAGCATGGGGCTACTGACCGGAATGGCCTTCGCGGCAGTCTACGTCACTGCAGCATTACCGATTGCCTATTGGTCCGATCGAGGCTCACGCCGAACGATTATCGCTTCGTCAACTGGCATTTGGAGCCTGATGACCATGTTCTGTGGTCTGACCCAATCGTTTGCACAACTCGTGATCACCCGCATGGGCGTCGCTTTCGGTGAAGCAGGCTGCAACCCCCCATCCCATTCGATCATTGCAGATCTGTACAGCCGTCGCAATCGCGCAAAGGCCATTGGCTTTTACAACGCCTCTGCATCCGTTGGCGTCGGTCTCGGCCTTTTCGTCGGCGGCGCACTCATTGCACATTTCGGGTGGCGTATCGTGTTCGTGCTGGTCGGCGCGCCCGGCCTGCTGCTTGCGCTGTTCATCCGCCTCGCAGTGCCGGAGCCGCCCCGGGGGCTATCCGATCCATATTTGATGAAGGAGCCCGCATTGCCACTCCTGGAAACGCTCAGATGGTTAGGCCGGCTTCGCGCCTTCCGTCTCCTCTCGCTCTCCGCAATGGCATGCGCGATTGTCAACTACGGCGTGCAGTCGTGGGCTGCAACATTTTTTCTGCGTGTGCATGGCGTCGCCGCTAGCGAGATCGGCGCGAAGCTTGGCACCGCATCGGCAATTGGCCTGCTGGCAGGAACGATCCTGTCAGGAGTCGTAGCGGATCAGTTGTCCCAAAAGGACCTCCGCTGGCACATGCGCATTGCCGCAGGAGGCATGGCGCTGGCAATCCCATTCGGCGTGGCATTTCTGCTGACATCCAATCGCAATCTTGCATTCACAATGTATGGCCTCGCGATCGGACTGCTGTCGGTCTGGGCAACGCCAATCCATGCGCTCACGCAAACCGTAGCGAAACCGCGGATGCGTGCCCTCGCCGCAGCCATTGTGTCATTCTTTCTAAACGTATTGGGGTACGGCTTGGGACCGCTCGTGGTCGGCATCTTGACCGATCGATTGCAGCCCCGGTTCGGCAACGAATCCATTCGATATTCCCTGCTTATCCTGCTCGCGAGCGCGATCGGCGCTGCAATCGTGTGCGTGTCCACCAACCGGACGCTTCTTGCCGACTATGCGCGCACCCAGTCACCGCTTGCATCGCCTGAAGTGCCACCGGATACCGTACCGCTCGAAGAGGAATCAGCCAGATGAGATCCACGCCCGCAACGGGCGCCAGTCGGGCACGCTCCTACCTTTTTGTGCCAGGCGATCGGCCCGACCGCTTCGGGAAAGCGTTCGACGCAGGCGCGGACGCAGTCATCCTTGATCTGGAAGACGCCGTTTCGCCGGACAAAAAATCGGCCGCACGCGACGCCATCGACAACTTTGTTACGCCCGACAGTCATGCCATTGTCAGGATCAACGCGCTCGATACGGAGTGGGCTGCGGCAGATCTCGAACTGTGCCGGCGTCCGGGCATTAGCGGCCTGATGCTTCCCAAAACCGGGAGCGTCGCCGATGTGGCTGCTGTAGCCGCCAAGGTCGGGGGTAATGTGGCGATATTCGCCCTGATCGAAACCGCCCAAGGTATGGCGAATGTTCGTGCGATATCAGAGGCGGCAGCCACTAGTCGCCTTGTGTTCGGCACCATTGACTTCCAACTCGACCTTGGAATTGACGGTGACGACGCGGAACTGCTGCACTTCCGCTCCATGCTCGTGCTGGCTTCGCGCTGTGCAAGCCTTCCTCCGCCCTGCGACGGCGTCACCGCGTCAATCAATGACGATATTGCGGTAGCGATGGATGCGCGGCGCAGTCAGCGGCTTGGCTTCGGTGCCAAATTGTGCATACACCCACGGCAAATCCCGCTGGTCAACAGGGCGTTCACTCCAGACGCGGATTCATGCACCTGGGCAAAGCGCGTGCTTGACGCGTCGGCCCGTGCTGGAGGATCGGCGATCGCGCTCGACGGGAAAATGGTCGATCGGCCTGTCGTGGAGCGCGCGCAGCGGATCATTGACGCCGCATCCAACGAAAAATCGTGAGCCATGCGTGTTTTGAGCCGGCTTTGCCTGGCCTCAGCGCCACAAGCATGCAGGCGGTCGCCGGGACGCCCGGTAACCGCCAGCATGCTGTGGCAACCTGTCAGGACAACAGCACGCCACCGTCAACCACGATTTCAGTCCCCGTGATAAACGAGGCGTCCGGCGACAATAGGAACGACACGGCCTTGGCGATTTCAACCGGCTCGCCCATCCGCTTCATGGCGGTCAGCGCCGCAATGGGATCAGTCTGCTCCTTCGCGCCCCGGGTAAGCGGCGTCAGAATGGGACCGGGCGAAACGGCGTTGACACGCACGCCCCGAGTCGCATATTCAATTGCGACGGACCGGGTCAGGCCGAGTACGGCGTGCTTGCTCGCTGTATAGGCATCCAGCCGACGCAGCCCGAGATGCGCGTAGATGGACGCGATATTCACGATTGCGCCCCCACCCGCATTTTCAATTGCCGGCAGTTGGAATTTCATCCCAAAGAATACCCCGTCGAGATTGACGCCCATCACTTTGCGCCACTCATCGACGTCAACGCCGTCCAGCGCATCGAACCGACCACTAATGCCGGCGTTGTTCACTGCATAGTGCAACGCGCCGAAAACCTGCCCGGCTCTTTCGACCACCGCCTGGCTCTGCTCGAGCACCGACACGTCGGCACAAAATGCGACCGCCTCCCGGCCCTGCTCGCGGATTGAACGAGCTACCGAGTCAGCGTTGGCGCCATTTACGTCTACTACCAGCACGCACGCGCCGTTCAGCGCCAGGTCGTGCGCCACCGCTTCGCCGATACCCCCTCCGGCTCCCGTCACTACAGCTACCTTTCCCTCAAAGCTTTTTGACATCGACGTCTCCTTCCAGTTGTCTTGTTGTTCGCCGCGGCGGCAACAGCGCTGCGTCAACGTAGGGCAGCAATGATCGCCTCGGTGCTGCGCACGGCACCGATCATAGGAAAGATGGTCTGCGCAGCGAACTCGTGCATCCCCGGAGCCACGCTACTGATTGCGTCCTCCGCAAACACGAGCTGGTATCCCAGCTCGTAGGCCGCTCTTGCCGTTGACTCCACGCCCATATTGCTCGCGATTCCGGACAGTACCACTGTCTTGATACCGCGGCGGCGCAGTTGCAGGTCCAGTTCCGTGCCATGAAACGCATTCCACTGGCGCTTCGTGATCACGATGTCGTTCGGCGCCACGCCGAGGTCTCCTGACAGATCGGCCCAGTCTGCGGGCAGTCCCCCCGGTGGCATCGGCAGTGGCCGATCCACCGTCTGCTTGAGCGCATCAGCAAAATCCGCGGCCCATGTCACGCGGGTGAATACGACGGGGGCACCAATCTTACGGAAGCTTTGGGCCAGGCGCACAGTACTCGCGAGCACAGCATTTGCCGGATGAGGCACAAACGGCACGCGCAGGATGCCTTCCTGAAAGTCCACTGCGACAAGCGCCGCATTCTCGACTACGAATTGCTCCACGATTACCTCGACAAGGAAGTCCTACCGGTTCAGGGAAAGAAAGTCGCTTGACTGCCCAAGCCAACCGGACAGTTGGATGATTCTCTATAATAACTGATGCGTCATCAGTTTAGTATAGGTGATTCACACAATCCACTATTTTCACGTTTGCCTCTATATTTCACGGATAGATCATTAACATCACCGACGTTTTCCAGCAGTACAAATAAGAGAGTAAGCATCATTTTACAGACATGTTCCCCGACAGGGCTAACCGGCATTGCAATCCGAAAGGAGGCAGGAGATGGCACTGAACGTAGGTTTCGTAGGACTTGGCAATATGGGCGAAGGCATGGCTTCCAACCTTGCGAAAGCGGGGTTTGCGCTGACCGTCAGAGACATCAGGCCTGAGCCCGTCCAACGGCTGGTTGCACTCGGGGCGACTGTCGCCGCAAGCAACTACGAGCTGGCAGCTCGCTCCAACCTGGTTTGCGTCGCGCTGTTCGACGAGGCGCAGGTCCGCTCGGCCTTCATGCCTGATAGCGACGACCGGGGATTACTCGCAGGCCTCGCTCGCGGCAGCGTCGTGGCGATTCACAGCACGGTCCCGCCTCGATTGACCAGACAGCTCGCACAACAGGCTGCCGAACACGGGGTTTCAATCCTCGACGTCCCTATGACGGGTGGTGGCGATACCGCGGCCCGCGCCGGCAAACTTACGTTCTTCGTCGGCGGAGACAAGGCAGCCTTCGAACTGGCGCAACCGGCGCTCGCGGCAATGTCCCAGCACCTGTTCCATGTAGGAGGCGTGGGTGCCGGGTCGACAACCAAGATTCTGAGCAACTTCATGGCCATTTCCAATGTGCTGCTGGTTCGGGAGGCGCTTCGTCTTGCCCGGGCAGCCGGCGTCGATGAGGAGGACTGGCTGTCAGTCATCAACGCGGGCGGCGTCGGGTCAAGCTGGGTGAGCAACAACTGGGTGCGCATCCGCGAACAGGAAGACCACTACACGACCGGACACTCGGGCATGGTAGCCATGTCGAGCAAGGACATGCACCTCGCGCAGGATCTGGCGCGCGAGTTCGGCACCCCCACACCCACGCTTGACCATCTCGTCGAGCATGCACTGCCGGAGCTGGGAAGCCATGGCCTCACACGCTAACCCGAACGTGGAGAATGCCAGCGCAACGGCTGCCGGGAAACTTTGCATCGGCGTGGACGTCGGTGGGACATTTACCGACATTGTGTTGTCGGACGGTCTGGGGGTCTGGCGAGCAAAGGCACCGTCTACAACAGGGACACTGGGTCGTGGCGTAATTGAAGCCTGCCGTCTTGTCGCGCAGCGTGCCGGCCTTGACATCGAGGAGATGCTCTCCCGGGTAGAACGCTTCGGGCTGGGCACGACCGCTGTCACGAACGATATTGCGTCGCGCACCGGGCGAAAGGTCGGGCTGGTTACCACGCGCGGATTCGAGGATCTTGTGCCGCTAGCGCGGGTGCGCCGCGTGTCGCGCAATGGCTGGCTGGTGCCACCGGATGCGCTGATCGAACGGGACTGGATTGTAGGCGTTGACGAGCGTATTGACCGCGATGGAGACGTCCTTCAGCCGCTCGACGCCGAACAGGCAGTCGACGCAGCAAAGCATCTGCGCGAGCGTTTCGGGATCGAGGCATTGGTCGTGTCGTTTCTCTGGTCGTGCGTCAACCGCGAGCATGAAAGTGCGGCAGTCAGACTCATCCGTGAGGCGCTGCCGGACCTCCCAGTGCTTTCCGGGGCTGAACTGTACCCTGTGGCGCGGGAATACGAACGAACCACGTTCGCCCTGCTCAACGCCTACACGTCTGGTTCGCTTGGAGGCATCGACGAACTCGTCGACGAACTGGCGCGACTCGGACTGCCGCAACCGCCACTTCTTGTCCATTCAGGTGGCGGCTCCATTACCGTCAGTGAAGGGCGCAACATGCCAGCCGTGCTGGCAGAGTCGGGACCCGCCGCCGGCGTCGTCGGGGCACTCGCAGTTTGCCGGGCCGCCGGTGTCGAGGACGCCGTCGCATGCGATATGGGCGGCACTTCGTTCGACATGGCGATCGTGCGTCGCGGCGAACCGATGCGACGAACCCGCGGCGAACTGATGGGTATCTGGACCGCAATGCCTATGGTGGACATCGAGTCCGTCACGGCGGGTGGCGGCTCGCTTGCATGGGTAGACGCCCTTGGATTGCTACGGGTCGGGCCGCGCTCGGCAGGCGCCTACCCCGGCCCCGCGTGCTACGGCCGCGGCGGCACCGAGCCAACGGTAACCGACGCACTGGTGGTATTGGGCTATATCGACCCATCAAGGTTTCTTGGTGGTGACATGGCACTCGATGCGGCCGCTGCTTCGACGGCTTGCGAACGCCTCGGGCAGCTGGTCGGTTCGGAGGCGAAACAGGCCGCATGGGGCATCCATGAAATCGCCAGAGTAGAAATGGTGCGCGCACTCAGAGCCCAGTTTGCGCAGCGGGGGCTCGATCCGGCCGCGCACGCGATCGTGAGCATGGGTGGCTGCGGTGGCCTTTTCAATGCCCTGATCGCTCAGGAGCTTGGCATACAACGCGTGCTGATACCGGAACTGACGTCCGTCCTGTCAGCCTTTGGCGCGGCCAATGCCGACATCCGGCGCGAACGCAGCGTCAGCATGAATCTGTGTCTTCCATGCGACGCGCAACAGGTCGAAGCGAAGATGTCCGAGCTGGCTTTCAACACACACGCCGATCTCGCGGCCGATGGTATTGCCGAATGCGACCGCTCCCTGATGTTCGAAGCTGATCTGCGTTTCATGAGGCAACAGTCGGAGTTGAATGTTGCCTGTGTGGGAGGGTTTAGCCCTATACAGCAGGAACGCATCATCGAAGATTTCAAGGCTGAATATGGCAGGCGTTATGGCCAGGGAGCGTTGATCAGCGGCGCACCCGTCGAGCTTGTGGCGCTGCGAGCGATCGGGCACGGCCGCACGGTGCGCGCGGGGCTCGCAGCCGATCCTCGCGACGGGGAGCCACGCCCGCCATCGGTTGCCAGCACCCGCACCGTGTACGTCGGCAAACACGGATCCGAGCTCCACGTACCGGTATTCGATGGTGCAGACTTGCTACCTGGTCAGACACTGACTGGACCTGCCCTGATCGATAGCCGCGACACCACAATCTGGATTCCCGCCGATGTGCGCGCGACAGTCGATAAGCACCGCACGATTACCCTGGAGATACCGAGATGAACCGGAAATCAGACGCGGACTTCGACGCGATCGCACTCGAGGTTTTCCGCAGCCGGCTGCAAGCCGTGGCCGAAGAAGGAGCCGTGACCATCGAGCGCACCGCCTGCTCCCCGACGATCGCAGAGTCGCGTGACTGTTCGTGCTCCGTGCTGGACGCAGCGGGCGATCTCATCGCCGGCGGAGGCGCAGTGGCGCATCATTTTGGCGCGTGCAGCCATGCCGTGCGCTGTACGCTGGCGCTGCACGGCACGACCATTTCGCCCGGTGACGTGTTCATTGCCAACGATCCGCACAACGGCGGCGGCCTTCACTACATGGACGTGGTCGTCCAGCGCCCGATATTTCGTGATGGAGTGTTGATTGCCTGGGTGGCAAACTCCGGCCACATGATCGATGTCGGCGGTATGACTTTCGGGTCCTGGTCGCCCGCTGCCACCGAGTGCTTCCAGGAGGCACTCCGTCTTCCACCCGTGAGGCTTTTCCGCCAGGGCGCGGAGGAACAGGACATATGGGCGATCCTGCGCAATAACGTGCGGGTACCCTCGCTAGTCGAGATGGATATTCGAAGCCTTGTGGCCGGCTGCCAGGTGGTGCACGACAAACTCTCAGCAATGGCGGAAGCGATCGGCGCGGAGGTTTTCACGGCCAGCGTGCGGTCATTGCGTGACATCGTCTCGCGGGAACTCAGGCGGCGCATCGCACTGCTGGAAAACGGTGTGTATCGCCTCGCCACCTGGACCGAGTGGGGCGATGAGCGCTACCGGGTGCCCTGCGCCCTGACGGTACTGGACGAAAAACTGGTCTTCGATTTCGAGGGTGCCGCCCCGCAGTGCAAGCACTTTTTCAACTCAAAACCACACGTGATCCAGTCGATCGTCACGAGCGACGTCACGGACGTGTTCACTCACGATCTGCCTCTGTCTGCCGCCATGTTCGACGCGATCGAGGTCCGTTGCCCACCCGGTACCGTGGTGAACGCTGAGCCTCCGGCACCCACTGCGTCGGCCCATTTCGACGTCGCGCTCAACGCCAGCATGGCCGCTCATCAATGCCTGATGATGGCTGTTGCCATATCGGGCGCACAGGCGCCCGGGCAGCACCTGCTTTCCGGACCGGTTGCGCCGTCGTGCATGGGTCTGCACACATGGGCCTACAACACCGCCACCGGGGGACAGGACGGCTGGCTCATGATCGAAGGTGCGATGGCGGGCGGATCGGCCGGTCATGACCGCGACGGATACGACCTGTTCAGCTTTATGGTGGCCCGCAAAGCCATCATCGAATCCGTCGATATCGAATCGTTCGAGTCGCGCTACCCGGCGCTGGTTCTCGGGAAGCGGCCGCGCGCCGGTGCCGAAGGCGCGGGTCGATATCGCGCCGGCGCTGGCTGTCAAATGCGTTATAGGCCGCACAAAACGGCATCGTGGACTGGCGTAATGCTCGGCATGCGCGAGCGCCTGCCTCTGCCCGGCTTCGCAGGCGGACTACCCGGAGCCAATACGCGGTTTGCCCTCCACCGCGCCAACGGCCAGATGGAGGCGGTCTCGGGTCATGCCGATGCACTGACTATCCGGGACGACGAGTGGTTCGAATTCCGCCTTGGCTGCGGCGGCGGATTTGGCGACCCACTCGAACGAGAAGCCGACGCGGTGGCGCGCGATGTCCGGCAGTCGCGCATCAGCATCGCCGAAGCGGCATCGGTCTATGGAGTCGTTCTGGATGAGTCAGAGTTCCTGCCGGATCCCGAAGCGACTCCCACGTGCCGAAAGCGAATGCTGAACGAGCGGCTGACGCGAGCTCAGGCCGCGACAAAGCCCCTCACCGGACATGAGCCACTGGTACCGCCCAAGCGTGGTCAGGGACGTTTGCTATACCCTGGAGTCGAGCATCATGCTGGCATCGCCTACGCGGTAACCAGCGGAGCACCACTCGCCGTCGCACCCGGGGCCTGGACTGACGGATGTCCCAGACTCGAGGAGCAGCGTGAAGGCGGAGTGGTGGTCTGCCAGTATCTCGACCCGATCACGGGCACAATCCTCATTGCGGACGTCCGGCTGGAGGGGGAGCCATGCACGATCGAGGCCCGGCCGCAGCATTGGATCGATTCAGTGAATGAGCCAGCATCGTCCGAGGCGGCGTACGGATAGAGGCAAGCCAGGTGGAACTCCGGGCGCACTCGGCGCCCGGCTACGACCGTTGACCCGAATTCTTGCGGATGCGAATCATCGCCTCCTGAACGACGGAGGCGACGAGCTGCCCTGCCTCCGAATAAAAGCGGCCGTGTATCAACGCCCGGCCCTGCCCCGCCCAATTGCTTTCTGTCTCATAGAGGAGCCATCGTGACGGATCGGCCGGTACATGGAACCACATCGCATGGTTCAGGCTTGCTACAAACAGATGCTCATTGGGCATTTCGCTCACGTGGGGAATCAGCGCTGCGTTAATCAACAGGTAATCTGACAGGTACGTCAAAACCGCCGCCCAACCGGTCGGACCCGCTGGCATGTCTCCACGCGCCCTCATCCAGATACGGGATGCAGGATTGCCCGGTTGTAACAGCAGATGCTCCCTCACCTCGATCGGGCGTATTTCGAGCTGGGGGTAAGTGGTCAACCTTCCCCTGCCATGTTCCGAAACTTGCGTCCCATAGCGTGCGGCAACCGCTGCCAGAGCCGGCAGCGAGTCCGGCACAGGCGGTTGGGACCGCCAGCCCGACTGATGCCGAAATCCATCTCCGGCCGCGCTGAAAGAAGCATCAGCCCATAAAACCGTGTGCCCGGACTGACAAGCCATGATCCGACGACGGGATAGGCTGCGTCCGTCGTGCCCTTCTCGCACCTGATAAACGAGCGGTCGAATTGCCGAAGCGGGAAACTCGAACGAGGCGTGCAACGCGTGCGGCAGCTTGTCGGAAACAGTCTGTACTGCCGCATAAAGAGCCTGCGCGAGGAGTTGGCCACCGAAAATAAACTGATTGCGGTTGGTCTGGGCAACCATGCTTGAGAAACGACCCTCGCCGAGTCGACACAACGTCAGCAACTGCTGCAGATCCGGGACTGCAACATTCTGTCGAGGCGAATCGTTTCGCAGAACCATAGAGTTGCGCGCGCGCGTGGTCTACACGAGTGCCGCGGCTTGGGCATGCCGCTCAAGTTCGTCGCGGAATTGCGGCGCAGCAATGGAAATCAGGCGTCGGGCCCGATCGCCAAGGGACAGTCCGCGCAGATCCGCCACGCCATGCTCTGTAACGATCAAACCAGCGTCCGCGCGAGGGATGGTCGCTGGGCCCGACAGCGACCCGACAATCCGGCTCGCGGTCTGCGGGCCGGAGTCCGCCGTCGACGGCAATGCGATGATCGGCATACCGCCTCTGGACCGATGCGCACCACGAAGAAAATCCAGAACCCCACCGACTGCGCCAACGTATATCCCGCGCGCCACCTCGGTATTGATCTGCCCGGTCAAGTCCACTTCAAGCGCCGAATTGACCGCTACGAAACGATCGATGGACGCCAGCACATCCGCCGCATGCGTGTAGCAGACGGAACGGAACTGAATCGACGGGTTGCGGTGAACAAAATCATGCAATGCACGGCTGCCCATCGCCACCCCTGCGATGCTCGTGCCCGCGTCGATCGTCTTGCGGGCATTCGTGACAACGCCTGCCTCGATCAATCGCGCGGCCTCGTCTACGAGCGCTCCGGTATGGATACCCAGTTCCCGGTGGTCGCCCAGTTCGCTCAGCACCGTCTCCGGGATCGACCCTATGCCAAACTGGAGCGTCGAGCCGTCCTCGATCACGGCCGAAACCTGCCGCGCCACTGCCTTTTCGGTCTCCGTTGGGTCGCTCCGTATCGGTTCGAGAGGGCGCCTGGCTGTCACGACAGCAACGTGGATATCATCAGCGGACAAGCTATGCTGCCCATACGTCCACGGCGCCAGTTGATTGATCTCCGCGATGACAAGCCTCGCCCGTTTGATTGCGGGAACAAGGTACTCATGAGCCAGCGAAAGACTGTACCGGCCGTCCGGCCCCGCGGGCGCCAGTTGCAACATCAGCACGTCGATCCTTAGTTTTTCAGATGAAATCAGGTTGCCGATTTGAGAATAGTGGCATGGCACGACGTCGAGCTTTCCCTGCCTTGCAAGAATCCGATTGGCGCCGGCCCCGCAATAGGACTGGAAGCGCACGCAATCCGTAAATTGCGGATCCGCCGTCTCCGACCATGTCGCCCCTATAAAGGCCCGCAGGCGGCCAACACGGTGACGCTGCTCCATCAACGCGCGCGTCAACGTCACGGGCTCGGCGCCAGCCTGCCCCCACATCACGGTCTCGCCGCGGCGCACCAGCGCACCAAAGTCGATTTCACCAGCATCAATAATCTTCAAGGGTAGTCATCCTCAGGCGCCAGTCACCCATTTGCTCAGGCGCGGCATATAATTGACGATGCGTCAGTTTATATCAAACCGGACACAAATCCCACTGGAGACTCACAGCATGAACACAGCGCTCAGACGGGCGGCAGTAGTCGCGCCGCTTCGCACCCCTGTAGGAAGTTTTGGCGGCAGCTTGCGGCCCCTTAATGCCGACCAGTTGACCACGCATATCATCCAGGCGGTGCTCAAACGCAGCGCAATCGACGGTGCGTCGATCGACGAAGTGATTGTCGCGCAGTCGTATTCGTCCAGCGAGGCTCCGTGCCTTGGCCGTTATGGAGCGCTTGCGGCAGGACTGCCGCTCGAGGTGCCCGGATACACGGTCGACAGGCGTTGCGGGTCGGGTCTGCAGGCAATCATCGATGCGGCCATGATGGTCCAGACGCGTGCGGCCGACGTAGTCCTGGTGGTTGGGGTTGAGAGTATGAGCAACATCGAATACTACTCGACCGACATGCGCTGGGGCGCCCGCTCCGGCTCAGTCAAGTTTCACGATCGGCTGCAACGGGGACGGGAACGCTCACAGCCGCAAGAGCGTTTCGGGGTGATTTCCGGCATGCCGGAAACCGCCGAGAACCTCGCAAAGGAATACGGCATTACTCGTGAAGATGCTGACGATTTTTCAGTTTCCAGCCATCGACGTGCAGCGGCCGCGTGGGCTGAGGGCCGCTTCGACGAAGAGGTTGTGCCGGTACCCGTACCCCAAAAGAAAGGCGAGCCAATGATGTTTTGCAGGGACGAAGGCATCCGCCCAGACACAAGCACGGAAACTCTGGCTCGCCTGAAACCTGTCCTGAAAGATGGTACGGTTACTGCGGGCAATGCCAGTCAGCAGAACGACGCCGCAGCAGCCTGCCTGATCGTCGCGGAGGATCGTCTGGCGTCCCTGGGGCTTGAACCTATGGCGTTCCTGAGTGGATGGGCAGCCTCAGGGTGTCATCCGGCGACAATGGGGATTGGTCCCGTACCGGCGGTCAGCAAGCTGCTTGCTCGAACAGGGTTCACGCTCGACAGGATGGATGTCGTCGAACTCAACGAGGCGTTCGCTGCGCAGGTTCTGTCCGTGCTCAAGGCATGGGACTGGCATGACGTTGACAAGCTCAATGTCAACGGCGGCGGAATCTCGCTTGGGCACCCGATTGGCGCGACTGGCGTACGGATGCTCGCCACGCTGCTGCACGAACTGAAACGACGCCGTGGCCGATACGGGCTTGAAACCATGTGTATCGGCGGTGGCCAAGGTCTCGCTGCTATCTTCGAGCGCCCCTGACGCCCGCTCGACCTATCACCGAAAGGGAGGCTGCCGGCGCGATTTCTCTGGACGCCGGGTCTCCCCGAGGGCCATTCGCAGGATCGGGCTGCAGCTATAGGAATCAAAGTAATCCTCCCATCGCACGATCTTGTGATTTTCTACAAACAGCAGGGCAAATCCAGGACACCAGAGTTGTACGTCGCCGTGAGTCGTAAAGCGATACCCCATACGCTGGATGACGCCCTCCCCGAATGGCCACCAACGCACGTTTTCCACCCTGACATTGGGCCAAATTCTGAACAGCTTCCAGAAGCGCTCATAGGCGGCCTCGACACCCAGTCAGCTGTTATCGATCAACTGACATAACGTCGAATCATTGCTCCAGTACGACTTTATCTCTTCAAGGAAACCCAGCCATGACATCGAACGCGCGCGTACTGCATCGAGATCGCGCATAAACCGCCGGTGAGACTCAATTCTCCTCCCAGTCATTTCCAACTGGTCTGGGTCAACGGAGATCCCGACATCCACAACGTCCGCCTCGGACTCAAGCTCGTTCCACCATGGCGGCTGCCGCCGTACCGGGTCCAGCCACAGCGAACCCGCATGAATTGGCGGGGCGGACGGGTTGCTCGACAGATGGGCACATCGCATACGCCTTCCTGTCCGCACGACAAAGCTTCAGGGGGGATACATTCCGCACCGCGCAGGATGCGCTCAGGCCCGTACCTGCTTCTCAGATCCCAGCTTGCACCGCGTTTTTTTTTCCACCGCCCGAACCGACACGTTGCGCAGCAGGAAATGGGACAACGAAGGAATCAGGACCAGCGCACCCACCATGTTCCAGATAAACATGAAGGTCAACAGGATCCCCATGTCCGCCTGGAACTTGATTGGCGACCACGCCCAGGTGATGACACCCGCGGCCAGGGTCACGCCTACCAGAGCCACTACCTTTCCGGTAAATCCAACTGCCGTCCGGTAGGCCGTTGGCAGATCCATTCCAGCTCGCTGCTGCGCAAGCTGGACGCTTAGCAGGTACAGCGCATAATCCACGCCGATGCCCACGCCCAGCGCGACGACTGGCAATGTGGCAACCTTGACGCCAATCCCAAGTATTACCATCAGTGCCTGACACAGAACCGACGTCACGACAAGGGGTATGACCGCGACAATGGTGGCGCGCCAGCTACGAAAGGTAATCAGGCAGAGCAGGATGACTGCTGCATACACGAACGCCAGCATGCGCTCATTAGCCTGCAGGACTGCGATGTTGGTTGCCGCCTCGATGCCGGCGCTGCCGGCGGCAAGCAGGAACTGACGGTCGCCGTTGCTATGCGATCTGGCGAATGAGTCGGTAACCTTCACCACCTGATCCAAGGTAGTCGCCCTGTGATCCGCCAGATATGCAATCACAGTTCCCGCCGTACTGTCAGCATTCATCAGTCCCGGATCGTTCGTCTTCAGGTCGAACGTTGCCTGGGACGACAACGAAGCCTGACGGCTCAAGGTGAACCACTTCGGGCTACCTTCATTGATGCCAGACGTCCCATAACGCGCCATGTCGGCCGCGGACATCGTACCCTGCACAAAGGGTAGCGCGCGGAGCTGCTGTTCAAGGCGATCTTCCTCTGTCAGCGTGGGAAAGCTGCTCATGCCGTCGGGCTTCGTCTTGACGATTACCGCAAAGACGTCGCTTGACAAGCCGAACTTACGCGAAATGAAAGCGTTGTCCCGGTTATAGCGTGAGTCCGTACGCAGTTCAGGAGCGCCGGGATCAAGATCACCAGTTTGCAGGTTCAGACCAACTACAAATCCGGCTATGGTCAATCCAGCAGCAACGATGAGTGCTCCCGCCGCCCAGCGGCGCGTCGTGAACCGATCGAGGAAGCTCCAAAGGCGATCCGGGAAGACCGGATTTTCGACAGACAGTTGCTGAGCGCGCAGACTACGATTCGCTGCGGCACGACTTACTCCCGTGAAGGACAGAACCACCGGTAGAAGAACGAGGTTGGTAAAAATCAGCAGGCCGACACCGATGCTTGCCGTCATGGCGAGATCGCGAATCACCGGAATATCGATGATCGTCAGAATCCCAAATCCGACCGCATCCGCCAATAGCGCAGTGAGCCCCGCGAGAAACAACCGTCGGAACGTATAGCGCGCGGCCACATATTTGTGCATTCCACGGCCAACATCCTGCATGATCCCGTTCATCTTCTGCGCGCCATGCGAAACGCCAATGGCAAACACCAGGAAGGGAACCAGCACCGAATAGGGATCCAGTGAGAAGCCAAGCAGATTGACGATTCCGAGCTGCCAGACGACCGCGGTCAGTGAACAGACCAGCACGAGCACCGTGCTGCGCACACAGCGCGTATAGAAAAGGATCGCAGCAGCCGCAACCATCGCCGCAACGACAAAGTACCGGCTCATCTTGCCGATGCCGTCTATCAGGTCGCCGACCAGCCTCGCGAATCCAGTAATATGAATGCCAATCCGGTCCGACTGATGGGAGAGCACCTGTCTATCCAGATCCCTCGAAAGGGCTTCATAATCCAGCGGCTCGCCGGTCACCGCGTTCTTTTCTATCAGCGGCACCACGATCATGCTCGAGTGCTGATCGTTCGACACCACACTGCCGACAATCCCAGCCAGCAACACGTTACGCTTGAGCTGCTCCAGCGATGCGGGCGAACCGGTGTAGTCCTGCGGCATGACCGCACCGCCGCGATAGCCCTCCTCCGTAATCTGCGTCCACCGCACCGATGGTGTCCAGAGAGACTTCATGAACAGCCGGTCCACCCCCGGCATCAGAAACACCGCGTCGTTGATTTCACGCAGCGTACGCAGGTACTCCGGGTCGTATATGTCGCCCTTCCTGTTCTCGACCACGATGCGCACGGTGTTACCGAGTCCGCGAGCAATGTTCCTGTTGTCGAGATAGTTCCGGATGAAGGGTTGCGATTGGGCCAGCGTCTTCTCGAAGCTCGCGTTGACCTTCAGGCGTATCGCCTGCGAACCCAGCAAGGCGGTTAGCAACAGGCAAATCAGAACAATGGCGAGGCGATTGTTGAAGATCAGGCGTTCAAGGACATTGCCGGAGCGCGAATCAAACTCTTCGAGCCGCCTCGTGACCGTTTGCTCGGCCGATGCTTCCGTCCGATCGGATTGATTCATTGCGAAACCTCATTAGACGTCGCTGTGCGTTCTATGCCTACCTGCTCCACATCGATGCCTTGCAAACCTGCGAGGACCAGGGATCGAGGACCGAGCGCATCGATGGCTGTAAAAAACATGGGATGTGAGACTGCCTGCGTCTGGAACGTCAGCCCCTGATCCCGGCTTACCAGCAAGCTACCCGCAGAGCTGCCCAGAACAGTCATGCCGTCGACTATCGCTGCGGTCGTGAAGCTGTCCTTCACGGGTGTGTCGACATGCTGCCAGGTGGCGCCCCGGTCGACGCTTCGATAGACCGTTCCGCGCAATCCGGCTGCCACCATGAAGCCGTCCGTTCCAGCGACATCGAAGAAGCTCCCCTTGTACCGCGCCGACACCGCAATGAACGATTGCCGCTCCTCGTCGTAGCGGTACACGCCGCCCTGCTCACCGGCAATGACAAGATCGTTGCCTATCTTCCTGATCACGTTTAGATTCAGAAAGTCCTTGTTATCTATGCGATCCAGCCACGGCAGCCAATGCTTGCCGCCATCATCCGTGGCCACGATCATGCCAAAGGATCCGACCGCGATCCCGTGCCGGGGATCGGCAAAGTAGACACTTAGAAACGGCAACGAAGTATCGCCTTGGGTATTGAGTTGCACTTCCTTGAGAAACGGCGCTGCGGAAGTATCGCCCGAAGCAATTCTCTTTCTGTAGTACGCAGGAAACGTGACAACTGCCACGCGGTTGTCGAACTGCTTCGTCCACGTTTGGCCGCCGTCTTCCGTGTGCAGAATGACGGCATCGTGACCCGTCGCCCATCCCTGATCTGGATTCACGAACTGCACGGCTACCAGATCGGTCTGCACTGGAACTCGGGCCTGGTGCCACGATCGGCCTTTATCGTCTGAAAAGATGATCAGGCCACGCAACCCGACAGCCACGACCCTGGTGCCCGTATTCGTGATTGCCATCAAAGGCTGGCTCGTTATTCCACGGAAGCCGAACTGCTGGACCGCAGGGACATCCAGTGGGTCCTGGAACGCTTTTTTATCTGCTTGCGCGTATACCAGAATCGAGAGAAGGACGGCCACTGTCGAAGCGGCAAAGTACGACCATAATTTTTTCATCAGGTACTCCGGAGTGCCGGTGCCAGCGTCGACGTTGCGTGCTGCCGCCCCTAAACATGAATAGCTCGCGCTTCACACTCCTAGCGCACGCCCGCGTTCATAAGACCGGACGGCGTAAAGCGCGACGTATCAGGCAACTTTGGGCCACTCTTCTCATACCCAGTGCCAAATTCACCGCCGAAAAAGTACGACCCCTTGGTTAAATCCACAAAGGCGTATCGGGCATCAGTGAGATACGATGCGGCGGGGTCGTAGATTACGGATGGGAAATCGATGCCGATCCGGTACAACTGCCCGGCGTGGTCGTACTCATCAACTTCGTCGAGAATCCACGAATCTTCATCGACGTAGAAGGTCCTGCGCGACATGATGTGCCGTTGCCCCGACTTCAGCGTAGCCTCCACCACCCAGACGCGGTGCTTCTCGAAGCGAACCATATCCGGGTTCGGAAATTTTCCGGTGAGAAAGCCTTGTACAGGAGTAGATGGCATGTACGGCTTATAGACGTTGTAGGGAATATAGATCTCCTTCTTGCCGATGAGCTTGAAGTCGAACCGGTCCATGCGCCCGGAGAACATGCCCACTTCGTCGTAGGTCAGGGCGCCATCGAAGTTCGCCGCAGGCGTGTCATACGTAAATTCCGGCGCTGTACGCACACGACGCTGACCGGGCGTGTAGAGCCAGTTCAGGATATCGGCCTGGCTATAGTTGAGCGAATAGGAGAGGATGAGGTTATAGCCTACCTGTGAGGACGGCGCATTTCCTACCTCCAACTGCTTGAGGTAGTACAGGTCGGGGACACTCGTTGCGCTCGGGTCGTAATACTGATTGCAATACGTGCCCGTGAAAGTGCCCAGCAGAGTACGACCCCCGTCTGGTTCCACAAGATATGATTCGTTGCGCACAATGCGGCCAGCTGACATCCAGTGAAGATAAAAATTCCACATTACCTCGTAGCCATTCTTCGGTATCGGAAATGGAATGCCGCCGTAGGCACCACTTACGCCATCCCCCTCAATCGAGCCGACGAGATGCGCCTTGGTGGCGTTCGCCGACGAGTTCTTCAGCACCCAATCCGGATAGGGTGCGGTGCGATGTGTCGGATACACTTCCATCCGATAGTCCGGATATTTCTTGAACATCGCGATCTGACCCGCGCTGAGGTTGGACTCATGCTCCGCCATGTTCTTTGCGTCGATCGTGAAGATCGGCTTTTCGCTGGCGAATGGATCGGGATAAACGGTGCTGCCGGCCTTGTACCCTGGACCGGGCTCCGTCAGCCCCCCGCTGTAGGCCGGGATTGACCCGTCGGCGTTGCCCGCTTTCTCTGCACCGAAATCCGTCAACGTTGTACCAAGACTCTTCGCTGCGTCAGCGTCGACGGCCGCGAACGCCGTGCCGCCGCCCTGCAGGCCAGCGAAAAGTGCGACCAAAAACCATATCTTCCGTTTCATTGCCTGCTCCTCCATGGATTTGCTACCGGGTAGTGACAGCCGTAGCCGACACTCCTCTTTTTTCGTCTCCGACTCTCGATTCCGCTCACGCACTCCGCCCACCGGGAGTGCGCGGACAACCCCAAGGTCGCCGCCTCCTTCCGGCGACCGAATCCGGCCTCTACTAAACTGACTATACGTCATTTATTTGAAAATATCGACTAGCAATCTCCCTAAATTAATGCCTCAGTAATTTTTAAGTGATGATCCGTCATCTTTCAGTCGATGTGCCAAATGCCGATTCCCGCACGCTTCCGCCATGTGCGCGAGAGACTACTTTCCGCGAAAAGTAGGAGCCCGCTTTTCGATCAGCGCACTCACCCCCTCGATGTGATCATCGGTCAGGTGACACAATGCCTGCGCCGTTGCGGACATTTCCATTACCGCTTCATACGAAGCGGCGCGGCCGTGGCGCATCAAACTCTTGGCGACGCGCAACGCGTGTGGCGGCTGCGCCGCGATGTGCTGTGCAAGTTGGAACGCCGCATCCAGCAGTTCTGCGCCCGGAGCGACCTGCGAAACAAGGCCCCACTCCGAGGCGGTTGCCGCATCGATCAGCTTTCCGGTATAGAGCATCTCGGCAGCCCGGCTGTATCCGACGACACGTTGAAGCAGCCAGCTTCCGCCATCGCCTGGGATCAAGCCAACTTTTAGAAACGTCACCCCAAAGCGCGCGTCATCCGAAGCAATGCGAATATCAGCGAGACACGCGAGGTCACAGCCGAGGCCAACAGCAGCGCCATTGACAGCAGCAATCAACGGCATCTCAAGACCGTAAATCGCACTGCTCAGCGCGTGAAACTCTCGTCGGTACCCTTCTCGAATATCGACCCCATTACCCGCGAATGCCCCCTTCTTTTCAAGCATGGACTTTACGTCGCCGCCAGCGGAAAAGGAGCGCCCCGCACCAGTTAATACGGCGCAGCGAATATCGCGGTCACGATTGATTTCGTCACAAACCCCACGAATGGCCTCCCCGTCTCCAATCGCACCCAGCGCGTTCATGGACTCGGGACGATTTAACGTAAGTAGCGCAACGTGGCCACGCTTTTCAACCAGCAGCAGACTCATGAAAACCTCATCAATGGGCCTCACTTCTTAAATGAAGCGGTAATCTATTCCTTGCGGACTATCGAAAGGAATTCGCGGCGCGTGGAAGGATCCGTACGGAACGCACCAAGCATGCGGGAAGTGACCATGTCCGTGCCTGCCTTTTGGACCCCTCGCGTCGACATGCACTGGTGCGCCGCTTCGAGCATCACCGCAACGCCCTTCGGTTGCAGAACCTCGTTCAGAGTATCGGCAATCTGCACCGTCATCTTTTCCTGGATCTGCAATCGCTTCGCAAAAGCATCGACAAGTCGCGCGAGTTTGGAAATGCCGACCACGCGGTGCTCAGGAAGGTATGCCACATGCGCGCAGCCGATGATTGGCACCATGTGGTGCTCACAATAGCTCTCAAACCGGATGTTCTTCAGGACAATCATCTCGTCGTAACCGTCGACTTCGGAAAACGTACGCATCAGCAATTCACGCGGATCTGCCTGATATCCTGCGAAAAACTCCTTATACGAGCGAACCACCCGTGCCGGAGTATCGAGCAAACCCTCCCGCGCAAGGTTGTCTCCCGCCCACCTGATCAAGACACGGACGGCCTCTTCGGCCTCCTGCATGGATGGTCTGGCGCGCAAGTCCACCATCTCCCGCATCACATCACTAATATTCTCTAAGTTCATATACGTACGTTTGGGCTGGTGCACTTTGATTGACGCCACCTGCCACCGCATATAACCGGCGGGGTAGCACTAGCCATCTAGAATGCCGCCTGAAATGTGAGTGATACCCATCCCCTGTCGTTGTAGAAATAGGTCCCATTGCCGCTCGTATAGAAGGACGCAGCTCCTCCATTAACCGAAGTGGTGCCGCCATTTGTGTGAGCGTGATAGCCGTTATACTGAAGCGTGACGTTGTATTTGTTTTTTATTAACGCATGAATACCTGCTGTATAGATAATTGCACCCTGATTCACCGAATTCCCGAGGCTAGCGGTGTTCCCGTAGATGCCATATTCCACAAATAGGGGCATGTCGATATCGACGTTAGGGAATACTTGCAGCCAGGTAGGGTCGAACAGGGCTGCGACCGAAACCGAGTTTCGCGTGGAACATCCATCCCACTTGTTTCCGGTCGGGCATCCCAGCGGGTTGCCTGTTCCGTTGTACAAAGCGCCGTTACTGGTAATCGATGTCAGATGCGTTGCTGCGATTTCCGCAGTTACGGAGCCAGTCTGCCAAAGCGGCGTCCGCGTAAGCCCGGCAATGACATTCGCAATTACGTTGATCGTATCGCCCCGGGCACCCGCAGAGCCGGCGAGGTCGCCCGGAAGGGGCCCAGTTGCGCTGTTGAGTGCCGTGTGCTGACGATACGAGACCTCAAAGCCCGTACTATAGTTTCCGATCTGCTTTTCGAGACTCAGTCCGTAAAGATGTACGTCGGTCGCGTAGGCGAGGTGATAGTTCGTTGCCCCGGTTGCGGGATTCTCGCCGAACAGCGGCGCCCAAGGTTGCACCTCATCAAAGCGACGATAGTACGCGTCAAGCGTGCCGCGTAACCAGTCGGGACTCCAGGAAGCCTTGAAACCATAGTTGGGATTGGTGTTACTCGGCGCAAAGTCCGAACCGCGAGGAATGGAGCCGCCTAGAAACTGGGGTCCATTGAACAGAAACCCAGCGGTGCCCAGATAGGTTCCACCTTCCGGGTTCAGGTTGTGAACCCGCTCGAACAGGTACTGACCTTCTAACGTGAACGTCGGCGTGACCTGGGTACTTACCAGAAGTTGCGGTCGTGGAAGCGCCAGTTCTTTGGCGAGCGAACCGGGTTGACTCGATCCCTTGATATTGTCAGCGGCATTCTGCGAATAGGAGATACCCTGAGCGCCGAAGAACAGTGCGTTTCCCCAGAATTCCGTCAACTGACCAACCTTGACGGTCGTGCTGTGTCCTCCAATGTCAAAACGGCCAAATGCGAACGCGTCGAGCAACTGTATTCCCTGCTCGTAGTACCGGGTGGTGTAACTCGTATACCGGTTGTTTGCATACGAAAACAACGACGAGTATGGAACGCCGGGTGCGAAGTTGCCGGGGTTCGTGTTGACATTATTGTCGTACGCAAAATCCTTGAATATCGACGCGCTTACCCGAAAGCCGTATTTGTCGTTGTAAACCGCATCGAACTCGGAGAGGTCACTGACACGGTTCGTGACGATATCGCCGGCATGCGCAAACTTGTAATCGGACTCCGCAAAAACCGGATTGTTGCCGATCCCCGGATTGATGCCGTGAGCACGCACCCCGAGGTTGTATGTCACCGTGTTGTCCCAATTGACAACCCAGTCGGGATCGAGCGGTAACTCGACCGCCTGCACGGAACGAAGTCCACCGGTCAGTGCCAGACAGACGACTGCGGTCGAACACGGGATTCGTAACGATGTGCGCCTACTTGCCTGCCAAGGTTTCATTCCTGTCTCCTGATTTAGTTTATTTGTTCGCCATTTCCGTGCCGGTTCGCAACGATCGGGCGGCGGCAAATCGGGTAAATGGCGTACTGCAGCGCTCCAGGCAACTAACCATTACTTCGCAGTCGCAGCCTGATCGCACACCCGGGCGCCCTCGGGACTCCGGTTCTTAGCCCGCTGGATACGCGGCGAAGTACCTGCGTCATCGCTGACCACTCGCTGCCTTTTCCCACGTCTGACACCCACCACGACAGACAATACAATCTGCCACCCGCAGCCGCCATAATTTCATGACACATCGTCAGTTTATTTTGCGTTTTTGTGGGGTGTCAATAGGAGATTTCTCACCGATCAATCTGCAGACCTATACTGAAACGCGACGTATCACATTGTTTTTATGGTATTTTTTATGTATTACACAGCAAATTCGAGTCTAACGAATCGGTATAGGGGATACCCGTAAGATGATCATTTTCAGGGCACAGTCGTTGCATAACTGATCCTCAATCAGCTATATTCAGGCTCATGAGTGGGGAGGCTGTCCGGGGCCCACTATCGAATACGCTCATGAAGACTCGTGCGAGCTCCGGCACTCTCGCAGTCAAATAAGGCAGTTTTGATTTAGCGAGCCAGGCGCCCGAGCGGATCCTCGCGAAAATGTCGGCGGCCGTTCATATGTCGATCGGCTGAGCTCGCATGGCCCATGGGACCGACCAGCAAGGCGCAAGAATCGGCACAGAACCTGGTAGTCATCGTACGTAAGGAGAGAAAACGTGAAGATCTTCGTGGCAGTGAAGAGAGTCGTCGATGCGAATGTGAAGGTCACTGTGAAGTCGGACAACACGGGCGTCGACATTGCCAATGTGAAGATGTCGATGAACCCGTTCGACGAGATCGCGGTGGAGGAAGCCGTGCGTCTGAAGGAAGCGGGCGTGGCGACTGAAGTGATCGCCGTGTCCTGTGGTATCACGCAGTCGCAGGAAACGCTGCGCACGGCGCTGGCGATCGGCGCAGACCGCGCGGTCCTGATCGAGTCGAACGAAGACCTGCAGCCGCTGGCGGTGGCCAAGCTGCTGAAGGCGCTGGTCGACAAGGAACAGCCTTCGCTCGTGATTCTCGGCAAGCAGGCCATCGACGACGACTCGAACCAGACCGGCCAGATGCTCGCCGCGCTGGCGAACCTGCCGCAGGCGACGTTCGCGTCGAAAGTGGTGGTGGCGGATGGCAAGGCCACGGTGTCGCGTGAAGTGGATGGCGGCGCGGAAACGCTGTCGCTGACGCTGCCGGCGGTGATCACCACCGACCTGCGCCTCAATGAGCCGCGCTACGTGACGCTGCCCAACATCATGAAGGCGAAGAAAAAGCCGCTGGAGACGCTCAAGCCCGAGGACCTCGGTGTCGATGTGACGCCGCGTCTGAAGACGCTGAAGGTGGTGGAGCCGCCGAAGCGCAGCGCCGGCGTGAAGGTGCCGGATGTGAAGACGCTGGTCGAGAAGCTGAAGACCGAAGCCAAGGTGCTTTAAGGACATGGGACCAGAGTAAGTGCTCTGCATGGGACCAAAGTAGGCGCTAAAGCGCCAACTCTGGTCGACACGCTAAAGCGCTAACTCTGGTCGACACAGGAGACGGAAGAAATGACGAATCTGGTAATAGCGGAACACGACAGTGCGTCGATCAAGGCGGCGACGCTGAACACGGTTGCAGCGGCGCAAAAGATCGGCGGCGACATCCACGTGCTGGTCGCGGGTCACAACGCGCAGGGCGCGGCTGAAGCGGCAGCGAAAATCGCAGGCGTATCGAAAGTGCTGCTGGCCGATGCGCCGCAACTGGAAGCAGGTCTGGCGGAAAACGTCGAAGCGACGGTGCTGAACATCGCGAAAAACTACTCACACATCCTCGCGCCGGCCACGGCTTCGGGCAAGAACATCGCGCCGCGTATCGCGGCGAAGCTGGATGTCGCGCAGATCAGCGACATCACCGCCGTGGATTCCGCGGACACGTTCGAACGCCCGATCTACGCGGGCAACGCGATCGCCACGGTGCAGTCCGCAGACCCGATCAAGGTCATCACAGTGCGCACGACCGGTTTCGACCCGGTGGCAGCCGAAGGCGGCAGCGCAGCGGTCGAGAAGATCGAAGCGGCGGCCGACAGCGGCCTGTCGCAGTTCGTGAGCCGCGAAGTGACGAAGCTGGACCGTCCGGAGCTGACTGCAGCGCACATCATCGTGTCGGGTGGCCGGGGTCTGGGCAGCGGCGAGAACTACACGAAGGTGCTCGAGCCGCTGGCGGACAAGCTGAACGCAGCGCTGGGCGCATCGCGTGCCGCAGTGGACGCCGGCTTCGTGCCGAACGACTACCAGGTGGGCCAGACCGGCAAGATCGTCGCGCCGCAGCTGTATGTGGCGGTCGGCATCTCGGGCGCAATCCAGCATCTGGCGGGGATGAAGGACTCGAAGGTGATCGTGGCGATCAACAAGGACCCGGAAGCGCCGATTTTCAGCGTCGCCGACTACGGTCTGGTGGGCGATCTGTTCACCATCGTGCCTGAACTGCGGGCGAACCTCGAATAGCAGGGTAACCCCAAACATCGGGAAGAAGGTATGACTGAAGGCGCTCATTTCGATGCGAACGCGCGCAAGGAGGCCGCGGCGTGTGCAAACGCCGAAGACGCCGCAGTGTGGCGGTGGTTTTCTAACCTCTATGATCAAGGTCTGATACGCTGGTGCAGAACGAATCGAGGCTGGCTCATAAGCGTTGCCCATCGACACGTAGCGACCACGGCGACTTTCGACGAAGGGATTCGGGAAGCCATGGCACGAACACAGGACGCCGGTCGACAACGAAACAGGAAGAATCGTACCCGCATAGGCGAGGAGGAACTACGGTAAAGCCTGCTGTGTACGCTATGCTCTGATCCGAATCGATTCCCTCGAACGCGTACCCAACCACCGCGCCTATATCACCTGTTGCATGTCTGCCGGGATACCGCTCGTTTTGCGGCGAACCGACCAGGGAGAGGGCTCTATGATTTCACCCGTGCCGGTCTCGTCGGTCATAATGACGCGCACTAGGATCTCCCTCTGGCTCGCTGCGCTCGGCGTCCAACGAATGCCAGTGCTGTGCAGCGTAAACCCCGTGAACTGAGTAACGAAACAGGAACTCACGCCGCTGGCAGCCGGACAACCAACCCGAACTGGTCCAGTTACACCCAATGCATCACAGGTATAAATCGCGTTGAAATCTCCTCAATTGTCGCGCATCTATTTGCGCACTTCCCACCGCAGTGGCAACTGTTTGATCGCATTGATGCGACCCGATTTGACGACCACCTGTGAGTCACCCGAAATCTCGAAATGCGGGATCCGCTGCAGCCATTCCTGCAGAAGAACACGCAGTTCGACGCGGGCGAGTTGCGCCCCCAGGCATCGATGGATACCCGTCCCGAAGCCGCCGTGAACTTTGTTTTGCCGGCGAAAGTTGACCGTCATGGGGTCCTGAAAACGGTGCTCGTCAAGGTTGTAAAGCGCAGCCGGCAGTAGCACCAGGTCGCCTTTGCGCATTGGAAGACCCTTGTATTCGAAGTCCTTGGTGACCATACGCCCGAAGTTGGCAATGCCGTGTCGCCGCAACAGTTCCTCCACCGCGTCCGGAATCAAGGCGGGCTCCGCGACGAGTTGCCTGCAATGTTCCGGATTGCGTGCCAGAAAATTCATGAAGAATCCCATTGACGAAACCACGGTATCGAGGCCACCAAACATCACGTTGGCCGTCATGCTCAGCACCTCGACTTGCGTCAGCTGACGATCATCAATGCGCGCTCCCAGAAGATAACTGATGAAATCGTCACCCGTCTGCCCCTCACGCTCGGCAATGCGGTCCTGGAGATAGGCCATCATCGTGTGCACGGCGCGCATGAACGACTCAGGATCGGGATCCCGGCTAAGCCAGTCCGCAGCGGGTAGCAACAGCTCGGCGTGTTCCAGCGGCAGTTGCATCATCGTAAGGAACGTATAGATTGGCATCCGCTGCGCAAACTGGGTCTGGAACTCGCACCCGCCCTGCTCGATAAATCCATCAATCAACTGTCGACTCAGGCCACGCATCTTTTCTTCAAGCTGCTGCACAGATTTCGGCGAAAAGAACGGCTGCAGCAACCCCCGATAGTCGGCATGCTCCGGCAGATCCGCCTCCCCCGGAAAGAACCTCATATCCCGCTCCTCACGAGACATGGCAACACCCTTATTCGAAAAGTGCTCGGTATCACGCCAGCCCTCGGCTATATCTTCAGCCCGCGTGAACACCCAATGCCCCTCATTGCGCGGTGTATAAAAAATTTCCGGCCCCTCGTGCAACCGCTTCCAACCCAAGTGAATATCGTCATTCACAGGTTCGACAGCAAAATAGTCAAAATCCGTGATCAGATTCGCTGGAATATCCGGGACAACCTGTTGGCTATGCATTTGAGAGATCCTTAAGCAGATTCATACTGAACCACGGGTTCGATCATCGGAGCCGTCTGGATGTACTGTACGGCGACCCCGATTGGACACGTCGCATGACGCGCATCCTCGGGCCCGGGTACCCGCACACATGCCGCGGGATAGTGGCCGGGCCGACAGACAGCGCAGAAAATTCCTTCGCATCAACGCGGGGCGGCCGCGGGTCATTGCGCATATGACGAAAGCTGCAACAACATCAGGCCAGAAACCGTGGATGGCCCAACAGCGAATTGCCACCGCTATAGTTGAAGATCTGCCCCGTCTCGAAGAATTCATCACGCACCAGCATATAGGTCATTGCAGCGATGTCGTCCGGGCGGGTAATCCTGCCCAGCGGCGTCAGATCGACGAAACTTTTCTCGAAAGCGTCCGGGTCCATCCCGAAATCGCGCACCCCTTTGCGCGAAAGTTCCGTCGGCACCAGCGACGGGATAATCCCATTGATTCGCAAGCGTTTGTGGCGATATTCCACCGCGGCGCCCTGGACGACGCGATCGCCGGCCCGCTTCGACGCTGCGTAACCGACGATTCCTGACAATGGATCATAGGCCGACAGAGAGGAGATATTGACGATGGCCCCACCATCGACGATAACCTCAGCGACATGCTTGATGAACATGGCCGGCCCGATGAAATGCATCTTCGCCATATGCATCAAATGCTCTTCCGTCAGGTCCTTGAACGGGATGCGAGGCGCGAACCCGGCCGCATTGACTGCGATGTCAAGACGACCGTAGGTATCCTTTGTGTGCGCAACCAGATCCGCAATCCTTCGCTGGTCAGTAATATCCGCTTCAAGCGCCAAGCCGCCGATTTCCCCTGCCAGAAGGTGCAGGTGTTCGGCACCTAACCCCGAAACAACGACCTTTGCACCTGATGCAGTCAGGCGCCGCGCCATGGCTTCACCCATTCCACCTGGCGTCGATGCGCCGAGCACGATAGCAACCTTCTTCTCGAGATCCTTCACCTGAATTCCTTTCTGCGATGTGTTTCAGACCTTTCCCGGCGTGCGCTTATGCATCGGAAGCGGCCCATCCGGCCATTGTCGCTGGATCGAGTCGCGTCCCTCGCGGTAGCGCTTTTCGATCAGCTCCATCGAATAAGGGTGTGTCCAGATGAAAAACTCCTCCGTCTGGATCCCCTTGACCACAAGTTTTCCGACGGTCTCCGGGCTCATCCCATAAGCCTCGAGTGCTGCATGGTTCTGATCGCTGCCCTCGAATGCGCTGCCGAGTTCCGCCGGACGATTACGCCCGGCGTCCCACAAATCCGTGTTGATGATGCCCGGACACAACACGCTGAAGCCAATGCTCTCGCCGTATTCCAGGCGAAATGCGTCGGCGAAGCCGAGTACCGCATGCTTCGTGGCGACATAGGTCGCGACACCTTTGGTCGGCGTACCCACCGCGTGATGCGAGGCCGTATTGCAGATCCAGGCTTTCGTGCCGCTGGCCAGGAAGCGCCTGCCGAACGCGCGACAACCGTTGAATACGCCATACACATTCACCTCGAACTGCCAACGCAAATCGTCGTCGGTCGCATCAAATCCAGCGCCTGTCGCGATAACGCCTGCATTGTTGCAGAGGATTTCAACGTGTCCCAACTCGCGCCACGCCATCTCGGCCAACTGCTCAACCGATTCGGAGCGGCGCACATCGCAGAGAAAGGGACGGGCCATCGTCCCCTTCGCTTCAAGTTCGGAGCAAACCGCTTCGGCCCGATCGAGTTGCACGTCAGCGACCACGACACCACGAGCACCGGCATCGGCAAGCGCCAAAGCAATTCCTCGACCGATTCCGCTGCCTGCGCCTGTCACAACGCATCCCTTCTGCCTGATTTCCATGCTATCCCCGATTGGCTCAGTGCCGCATGACGAACGGCTGATTGGTATCCGGCTTTCCGCAAATCCAGACGGTTTTGGTTTGCAGCCATTCCTTGACCGCCTCGATGCCGCCTTCCCGGCCAACGCCACTGTGTTTATAGCCACCAAAAGGCGTAGCGTAGCTGCCGACCCGATACGTATTAACCCAGACCGTGCCGGCCTGAAGGCGCTCCGCTGCACGCATTGCCTTTCCCATATCGGAGGTCCAAACGCCAGCAGCAAGGCCGTAGGGTGTATCGTTGGCAATCTGGTACGCCTCCTCCTCAGTGTCGAAAGGAATGATCGAGAGCACGGGGCCGAACACTTCCTCACGAGCGATGCGCATGCCGTTATGAACATCGGTGAAGATCGTCGGCTCCACGAAGCGCCCTCCTTCTGCGCCAGGACCACAATACGGTCCGCCACCAAGCACGCAAGTCGCTCCCTCCTGCCTCGCGATGTCGATATAGTGGAGTACCTTTTCGTATTGCTGGGGCGTCGCGATGGGACCGACGTGAGTCCCTGCCAGCATCGGATCGCCGATACGCGCCGCCCCTGCCAGCTGGACGAGACGATCGACAAAACGATCATGAATCGAACGTTGAAGCAACAACCGCGAACCTGCGATACAGGTCTGGCCGCTGGCTGCGAAAATGCCGGCGATGGCGCCGACCACTGCGGCGTCGAAATCGGCGTCGTCGAACACGATATTGGGCGACTTGCCACCCAACTCGAGCGCGACATGTTTGAAATCGCGCGCGGCGGTCTCGTTAATGACCCGCCCCCCGGCCTCCGAGCCGGTCATGGCGATTTTTGCAACGTCCGGGTGCTCGACCAGCGCCGCTCCGGCTTCATTCCCGTACCCCGTGATGACGTTGACCACCCCGGGCGGAAATCCGGCTTGTCCAAATAGTTCGGCAAACTGAATAGTTGAAGCAGATGTAAATTCGGATGGCTTGATGACGGCAACGTTCCCAGCCGCCAATGCAGTGGCAAGTTTGTGTGTCAGCAACAAGAGCGGAGAATTCCACGGGGTAATCAGCCCGACCACGCCCAGAGGCTCGTGGCGTGTGTAGGCGAGCATATTCGGCTTTCCTGTGGGGATGACCGATCCTTCGATCTTGTCGCACAGTCCCGCATAGTAGCGATACCAGTCTGACATGAGCTGCATTTGCGGTAGCATCTCGCTATATAGCTTTCCGTTGTCGCGGACCTCCGCCGCGGCGAGCGACTCGGCATGAGACTCAATCAAGTCAGACAACCGGACAAGGGCACGGCCACGCTCCGACGCTTTCAGCGTGTTCCATACCGGTAGCGCTGCCTTAGCCGCGGCGACGGCCTGACCCACGTCTGCCTTCGTGCCTCGGGCAATCTCGCCCCAGACTTTACCGGTATACGGGTTGTCCGTCGGAATGTATTGTCCGGATGCTGGCGTATGCGTGCTGCCCGCGATATACATGTCGTATCGTTGCACGTCGCCTGACACTTCTGCGTCCGAAGATGTGGGGTTGTGGATCATCGCTCTCTCAGTTCACGACAATAGAAAAGTTGCAACGGAGCGCTGTCAGAAACGATGCGCCGATGATGCGAGATGCACATCAGGCGAGTCGACTGAAGGCCGCCGTGTTCGAGGAATTCGACAACCTATGGATTAGGCTTAACCGGGCTCCAGCACAGAGGAAGCGTTGTGAGCACCAACGCTTCGCTGGCGATCGCCTGGACCTTCGCCCCCGGCAGAATGCGGAAGTCTGGAATCCGCTTTAGCCATTCCTCGTAGGTGATGCGCAATTGTTGACGAGCGATGTTCGAACCGATACAACGATGCGGGCCCGCTCCGAATGCAATATGCGTATTCGGCGCGCGGTCGATGTCGACGTCCAAAGGATGCTCGAATGCGCGCTCGTCCAGGTTACTCAGCGGCATCGACAGGATGACATTGTCACCCTTGCGAAACAGCACGCCATTTACTTCGATGTCTCGAGTAACAAATCGGTTTGTCGCGATCTGGCTGTAGCGACGCAACAACTCTTCGATCGCGTTGTGGATCGCGGAAGGCTCGCTCACCAGCCGCCGACGCAATGGCTCATCAATCGCGAGATGCCGGAAGTGAAGACTGGTTGCACCGGCAATGGTATCCAGACCCGCCAGAAGAAAGAAAAAGAAAAGCCCAAAAATCTCTTTCTCGGTGAGCGGGCGTCCGTCAATACGTGCATCCAGCACGATACTGATAAGATCGTCGCCACGCTCTTTCGCGCGACGAGCGATCAATTCCCGCTCGAACGACATCAACCAGTCAATTCCCGCCTTGCGCGTCTCTGCATCATATCCGCTATGCAGAATCTTCCTGACGTTTCCCATCACTTCAAGGGTTTCTTCAACCGAGATGCCGAGAAAATGGCTGAAAATTCCGGCCGGCAGCTTGCGAGCGAGCTGCACGAAGTCCACTCGTCCGTCGTTCAGGACTTCTTCGATCACACGAATTGTGTGACTACGCATATGCAATTCCTGCGTCTTCACCCGGGCTGGCGAAAACAAAGGATTGAGCAGCGAACGGAACTTGGCATGGTCCGGCGGGTCTGCCTCCACTGGGTAAGCAAACCATTCCTTCCCACCCAGCGCGCGATCGAAACCCGAGATCCGCTGACTCGAGAACGTCTCAGGATCCTGCATGATGGCCTGAATGTCCTTGCGGCGCGTTACCACCCAGTTGCCCCACTGTGGGTCCTTTGCAGTGTGGGTAATGTAGAAAATATCGGGCTCGTCGTGGAATCGATCGGCGTAGTCCCGCTGTGGGTCCTCGCCGACTGCAATCTGATAGAAATCCACATCCCGCACCAGATGGGCAGGAACATGCGGGGGGACCCGCGGGGTCGAATTAAGATCAAGTTGATCTGACATGATACGTTCCGTCTCTCTCATCTATTCCAAGATGCACAGGGTCACACCTCAGATGTATGGATAGGGTACTTTTTGGTAGCTTGCGTAGTTCTCCGCATCACGCGAAAAGAAAAGCTCCGCGTCGTATTTCTCACCCAGGTCCTTCAGACGTTACATCGACGCCGATGCCTGCGGCTCGTCGGGGTTTTTAGCCTGAATGCACATCATGTCAAGATTCTTCTTTGTATAAGACGCATCAGCGGCGAAAAGCATCGGCCGGCGATGTGCCAGCTTGACCATCAGACTGTAACGTCCAGCGGTATGGCCTAACGTTTCAAACAGTTACACGCCCCTGGCAATTTCCTGGTCACCGTCAACGTCTCAAAGCGCACGGACGGATATCAAATTTGCCCCTTCCCATCACGTCTTCCTCCTGTCGATCACGATGATGTGGCGCGAAGGTCGTGTCAGAGTAGCCAATTTTTTCTGCCTCTCTGTGGAAGCGGAATGCTTTGAACCTACATTTGCGACAGATTGTTTAAGCATGCGAACAATGTTTGTTGCCGCCGCAATGATCCATACTGCAGTGAGAGTTGATCACACGCGTAATTTCCGAACGGCGCTTCTTCAACAAGTCGCGTTGGACGGGCATGCTTTGAAGCGCCGATTGGACTGGTTTTGTGAATGGCACAGTCTTGCAGGTATGGTCACAATCAAAACCAGCGTCAAAAATAAACCGACCGTCTGCGTGGCCTATCGGCACGCCGTATACAGGAAAGCCCTCGTCGCCCGTCACACCGGCGTTGAGATAGAGACAGAAGCGATCCAGAACCATGCCACCACCATCAAGAAGATAAATCTTCGTCTCTTTCACGCCAAACTTCCGCCTTGAAATGTCACCTTATTGGGTTGATTCACGTTGCCGATACAATAATAACTGACGCATCGCCAGTTTTCCTCGGTACATACCCTGACAATCGCCGCCGAAGGTCCGACAGGCGGAACGACTCCCGATGCGCTCCTGATGGGTGATCCGCATTCAGCTCGCGTATTGTCGCGCGGCGCTTGATGTCGGGGCCGCCAGTTGAACAAATCCAGATCAAATAGAGAGGCTATGCTGGCGCCGCGCCATTCAAGCATCTGCTGCGTGGACAATTTCAATTCGTCCATCAGCGCCATGCAGTCGAATACGCCTGCATCCCCGAGCAGCGTCGTCGTACCGGTAGCGCACCCACGCCCGCAATATGCGAGCGGGATCGGAATTCCCTTTGCCTGAAAAAGGTCTGCTACGGCCCTCCCGTCCCCGTTCGCAGATTGCAGGTTCAAGGGTACTGTCACGTTGTTGGCATGTTGCCAGAAATGCAGCGACAATTCGGGGGATGAAACGATTGATTTGGCGCGGGAATCGAAGCTAACGTTATCTCCAAATTTCCCTCTGTCGACTCCAGCGGATGTCCTGCTGCTCGACGGTTGGGGACCGATCAGCCGGACTTCTGTTCCCAGTGACTGGAAACGGCGGGCCCAGTGGTGAGCCGTGCTGCAGGCTTCCATAACGACCAGCCCCGGCTAGAGCGTACGCACGGATTCAGGCAGCGAGCCGCGCGAGACCCTCGCCCGAAGTACGGCCCGTCTGCGCCGATCGGCCCCGTGGAGCTGGAAAACCTGTTTTGGCAATATTGATGCCGAGAATGTCGATTTCCATGATGAACCTCCACACGTCAGATTGACGTCCGTCAGTGTCTCCCGGAGGGAGGCATCTGGTTCATCTCAGTAGAACCAGGCCGAGGGCCTGCTGCCTGAAGACACAAAGGTTCGATCATCGAAATGTCTCAATGACATGATCGAGCTGGACCATCGCAACGCCGAGTCCAGAACGAAAGCGATGCTCGATTTCAAACGATTCAGGAGCGCGGCGACCACCGTTGCGGGCATTGAGCTGATGCACCACATTCGTAAGGGGCAATTTTACCTGGGCAGCTTGCGCCTCAAAGATACCACCAAGCCTGCCATCTGGAATGCGGCGCTCGCTTCACAATAAGGTATCCTGATCTGTTGGCATCAGCTCGCCGAAACTATCTATTTGCCCCAAAGCCCGCTGTCGAAAATCAACATGACAAGCGCCTCAGGAAACCTGCCGGTAGTACAGATTCTGCGGATGTCGGGCTTCCGCGAAAAAGAACCAGCGTTCCGCGACGAGCCCCGCATACTGGACAGCGCACGCCGCAAACAGCAGCCAGGCTGACGTGGCGAACGAAGACGAACCGGCACCCAGCGCAATCAGCACAAACGGCACGGCGAACGCGGCGACAAGGAACGTCCACTTGATGTGGCGCAGTGTTCGCGGTGTCTGCCCGTGAAAAAACTCGCGCAGATTGAATGCACCTGCTGTGAACCCCCGCGACTTTTGCACGACCTTCGCCGACTTGATGCCCGTTGCGCTCTGCACCGTCGATTTCGGCCGCAACCGCGCATTGCGCACCAGCGACGCAACACGGGTCGCACACCCGCCAAGCGTCAGCGCACAGGCACAGACCGCGAGCGCGACAACGAGCGACGGTGCGAGCCACGCAGCGCAAGTCGTAGCGAGCGTGAAACCCGATGCGCAGCCGAGCAGCATGAAGTTCACCATCGTGAGCGGCGTGGCCCACTCCTGCAGGAAGCGCAGGCACGCATAAATCATCGCGGTGCACACGAACAACGCGACGCTCGCAAGCACACCCGACGCACCGATCGCCAGCGACCACGGGGAGCCAAACCAATGCGCGACGCCGTACGCAAATGCGCAAGCAAGGAACACGGGGAGCGCCAGACATTCGCGAGAAAGCCACGACGTGCGCCACATCGCGATCGCTCGCCAGGCGCGCTCCGGATGTCCGAGATGGAAGAACGAGGCCAACAGACCCAGCCCACCAAGGACGACGGCCAATGCCGCACCCAGTACAAAGAACATCTGCGGCGGTGCTGAGCTTGCGGCAATCAGCCCAAGGTGCATGGCGAGTTCGACACCGAACAGCGCGATCAACAAGCCCTGCCCTGCACCGCTCAGCGTGGTCAGGAACACGACCGAAAATGCAGGCTTCATGCGTGCCTCCCAAGACCCAGAATATTGAACACGCGTCCCATCATCCCTGACGCCGATTGCCGCTCGTCAGCGTGTAGTCGCTCTTGCTCCAGTTTGGTACCGAGGGTGGCCGCGGTACTCAGTCCTTCTGCGAATGCAGCCTCTGTGCTGCCAGACTTGCACGAGCACGACTCGCTGCCGCATGAACCTGTTTTCTGACGCGGCAGATAGTGATTTGCCGGCTTGGTGTCCCACTCTGGCATCAGTTGATACCCGCCGCGTTCACGAATCGCCTGCGAAACCACCGAATCCGGGTCATGAATATCGCCGAAGATCCGCGCAGAGGTCGGGCATGCCAGCACGCAGGCAGGCTTGCGGTCACGTTCGGGCAGTGCCTCGTTGTTGATGCGGTCGGCACACAGCGTGCACTTGGTCATCTCCTTGCGTTCTTCATCGAGCTCGCGAGCGCCGTAAGGACACGCCCACGCGCAGTACTTGCAGCCGATGCATTTGTCGAAATCGACCAATACCAAGCCGTCCTCTTTGCGCTTGTAGCTCGCCCCGGTCGGACACACCGGCACGCACGGCGGGTCTTCGCAGTGCAGACACGACTTCGGAAAGTGAATCGTGTCGGTGAGCGGATACTCGCCGGCTTCGAAGGTCTGCACGCGGTTGAAAAACGTGCCCGACGGATCGGCGTCGTAAGGACGAAAGTCGGCCAGACTGCCTGCCTCGCCCGACGTATTCCATTCCTTGCAACTCGTCACGCACGCATGGCATCCCACGCAGACGTTAAGGTCGATTACCAGCGCCATCTGTGTCATGAGAGGCTCCTCATCCGTTACGCCTGGAGATACCGCGCAGGCGCGCCGCGAACTCGCCGCGCCCGGCAAAATACGTTTGCACAATGCGCTGCACTACACCGGTCGAACCCGGCAGCGCCTGCATCGGCGCGAACTGCGGCAACGTGTGGTCCGCGTCGGCCTCGGCCGGATAGATCCGCACGCGCACGTCGTACCAGGCCGCCTGTCCGGTGATCGGATCGGAATTCGACATACGCCCCGCGTGCTGCGCCGTGCCTGGCAGTTCGTCGGTGATCAGGTGATTCAGCAAAAAGCCACGTTGCGATTCATTGGCATTGGGGCCGAGGTTCCAGGCGCCGGCCGCCTTGCCGATCGCATTCCACGTCCACACCGTGCCCGGCTCCACCGCCTCGCTATAGCGCGCCATGCAACGCACCTTGCCCCACTGCGATTCGACATAAATCCATCCGCCGTCTTCGATACCGTTTGCGCGCGCCATCAGCGGATTCATGAACAGGTAGTTCTCGCCATGAATCTGTCGCAGCCACGCATTCTGCGAATCCCACGAGTGATACATCGCCATAGGCCGCTGCGTGACGGCGGCAAGCGGATAGCGCTCAAGATCGGTGGCGGCGAGTTCGAGCGGTTCGTACCAGAACGGCAACGGATCGAAGTACCGCTCGACACGTGCACGCAGGTGGTCAGGCGGCTGGCGTCCTGTGGTTTTGCCTTGTGCCGCAAGACGGAATTTCTGCATCACATCCGAGTACAGCTGGATCAGGATCGGCGTGTCGAACTTACGGAAGCCGTGTTCCACAGCCCACTTCAGATAGGGTCCGTTGACGCCGCGCATGTACTGCAGCGTCTCGGGCAGCGAATAGTGGAACACGCAGTTGTTTTTCGCGTACTGCTCCCACTGGTTTGGATTCGGCTCGCCCACCAGTGCCTTGTCGCCATTCTTGCCACGCCAGCCGATCAGGAAACCCACTCCCGAGTCCGGCGCGGTCTGAAAATTGACGATGAAGTCGGGATAGTCGCGAAACCTGCGCGTGCCCTGGGCGGTGGTGAACGCCGGCAACTTCAGACGGCTCGCCAGTTCGATCAGCACTTCCTGAAACGGCTTGCATTCCCCGGTCGGCGGCACGACCGGTATACGTACCGAATCCACCGGACCGTCGAACTCCGAGATCGGCCGGTCGAGCACCGACATCGCGTCATGCCGCTCCAGGTAGGTGGTGTCGGGCAGGATCAGGTCGGCGAACGCGGTCATCTCCGACTGGAACGCGTCGCAAACGACGAGGAACGGGATCTTGTATTCGCCGTCATCGCGCTTGTCCACGAGCATCTTGCGGACTTCCACCGTATTCATCGACGAGTTCCACGCCATGTTGGCCATGAAGATCAGCAGCGTATCGATCGGATAGGGATCGCCCCGCCATGCATTGGTGATCACGCCGTGCATCAGGCCGTGCACGGCGAGCGGATATTCCCACGAGAAGGCTTTGTCGATGCGCACCGGTTCGCCGGCGGCGTCGATGAAAAGGTCTTCGGGCGCAGCCGGCCAGCCGAGCGGCCCTGTCGCCAGCGGCGTATTCGGCTGCACGGCGTCGGGACTGTTCGGCGGTTTGGCTGACGGCGGCACCGCACGCGGGTACGGCGACTTGTGCCGGAAGCCGCCCGGTGTGTCGATCGTGCCCATCAGCGACATCAGCACGGCCAGCGCGCGAATCGATTGAAAGCCGTTCGAATGCGCCGCAAGTCCGCGCATTGCGTGAAAGGCGATCGGGCTGCCGGTGACCGTCTCGTGGGATTCGCCCCACGCGTCAGTCCAGTTGATCGGCAACGTAATCTTGTGATCGCGCGCTGCTTCCGCCATCTCGCGTGCGAGCCGCCGGATGGTGTCGGCGGGAATACCGGTGATGTTCGCGGCCCACTCCGGCGTGCAATCGGCCACGCGCTCGCGCAGCAACGCAAACGACGGCGTCACCGGCGTGCCATCTTCGAGCGCGTATTTCCCCGACATCGCCGGCACTGCGCCGCGCGTGTGATGCAGCACCGGGCGCTGGGTATTGAGGTCCCACCACAGGTGGTTTTGCGGAAACAGCGGATTGCCTTCGGGTGCTTCGGGGTCGCGCACGAACAGGCCAAACGTATCGGCATCCGCGTTCATGTCGAGCAGTTCGCCGGCATTCGTGTAGCGTGAGACGAACTCATGGTCGTAGGCGTCGCTCTCGATCAGCTCACGGATCAACGCCATGAACAGCGCACCGTCAGTGCCGGGACGGATCGGCACCCATTCGTCGGCAATCGCGGCGTACCCGGTGCGAATCGGATTGATCGCGATGAACCGGCCGCCGGCGCGCTTGAACTTCGACAGCGCGATTTTCAGCGGATTCGAATGGTGATCCTCCGCGGTACCGATCATGAAGAACAGCTTCGCGCTGTCGAGGTCCGGGCCGCCGAACTCCCAGAACGAACCGCCGATCGTGTAAATCATGCCGGCGGCCATATTGGCCGAACAGAAGCCGCCGTGCGCCGCGTAATTTGGAGTGCCGAACTGCTTGGCGAACAGACCTGTCAACGCCTGCATCTGGTCGCGCCCGGTGAAGAGCGCGAACTTCTTCGGATCGGTGGCGCGCAGATGGGCAAGGCGCTTTTCGAGCGTAGCGAACGCGACGTCCCACGACACGGGTTCGAACTGGGCGCTGCCGCGCTCAGCACCGGCTTTACGCATCAGCGGCTGGGTCAGCCGCGCTGGTGAATACTGCTTCATGATCCCCGAGGAACCCTTCGCGCAGATCACCCCTTGATTCAGCGGATGGTCGGGGTTGCCGTCGATATAACGCACCTCGCCGTCGCGCAGGTGCACGCGGATGCCGCACCGGCACGCGCACATGTAACACGTCGTCGTTTTCACCTCGAGCTTTTCATTCTGTGTGCGCGCGTGGTGTTCCATGTGTGCCTCCGTTAAAAATCCCCATGACGGCCGCGTTGGACGCAGGCAACCGCTGTCACCAGCCTATGAGCGATAGATAAAAAAGAGAAATCGCTATTTCATATCAAATCCATCGTCCCGGCTGATAGTTGCGTTTTGCGGGCGCCAGCCGGCCTGCGACCGCGCAGGGTCGCGCGGGGTCGATATCGCTGACATAATGGATTTCCCCCAATCTCGCCCCCGCACTGAAGGAGCCCCAGTGAACAATCCAGCCGCCCCCTCTTCGAGCGACGCAGTGCGTCGCGTCACCTTTCTCGGCCTCGGCGTCATGGGTCATCCGATGGCCGGGCATCTGGCGAAAGCCGGCCTCGAGGTGACGGTGTACAACCGTACCTGGCCGAAAGCCGAGCAATGGGTTTCCGAATACGGTGGACGCGCGGCGCGCACACCGCGCGAAGCCGTCGACGGCGCTGATCTTGTACTCGCGTGCGTGGGCAACGACGACGACCTGCGCAGCATCACGCTCGGCGACCAGGGCGCGTTCCCGGGCATGGCGCGTGGCACGGTGTTCGTCGACCATACGACGGCATCGGCCAACGTCGCACGCGAACTCGCGGAGATCGCCGCCACGCAGGGCCTGCATTTCATCGACGCGCCGGTCTCCGGCGGCCAGGCCGGCGCGCAGAAAGGCACGCTGACCATCATGTGCGGCGGCGATGCCACGGCGTTCGAACGTGCCGCAGCGACGCTTGACCACTATGCGGCGGCCGTCACGCTGATCGGCCCGGCAGGCGCAGGTCAACTGGCGAAAATGGTCAATCAGATCTGTATTGCCGGCATGGTGCAGGGCCTTTCCGAGGCCATCAATTTCGGCGAGCACGCAAACCTCGACATGCGGCTCGTGCTGGAGGTGATCGGCAAAGGCGCGGCCGCCAGCTGGCAAATGGAAAACCGCGGCACGACGATGATCGAAGGGAAGTTCGACTACGGTTTCGCGGTCGACTGGATGCGCAAGGACCTCGGCTTCTGCCTCGACGAAGCGAAGCGAAACGGCGCGTCGCTACCGGTCACCGCCCTCGTCGACCAGTTCTATGGCGACGTGCAGGGCCTGGGCGGCAACCGCTACGATACGTCCAGCCTCATCTGGCGCCTGCGCAAGCTCAACCCCGCCGGCTGACGCTTGCCGGGCGCCTGCAGAATGCGCCGCCTGCCAGCGCCTCATTTGCGCCACCGCAACGGGCGGCGCAGGTGGTGCCGCTCCAGCCTGACGGCCGGGCCCGCGTGAAGAAACGCGGGCATGCCGCCCAGCGCGACCCCTTCCTGCCGCTCGCGCTCTTCGTCGGCCTCGACCGTCTTGCCCGTATCGATGAAGAGCGCCGCGACGATACCCACGGCCAGCAGGCACGCGGAAATCGTGAACGGCACGTCGAAGCTGCCGGTCGTCTCGATCAGGTAACCGAACACGACCGGCGAGACCATGCCCGCCACGCCGAAGCCCGTGTTCATGATGCCGCCCGCGGTACCCGCGTATTTGCCGGCGATGTCGAGCGGCAGGGTCCACAAGACGGGATTCGTGATCTCGAGGAAAAAGAACGACGCGGACAGGAACAGCACCGCCATCAGCGGGTTGGTCGCGGATATCATCGGCAGAAGGAAGATCAGCGAGCCACCCATCCCCACCACCAGCACGGCACACCGCGCAAAGCGCAGGCGGCCTGTGAGCCTGTAAAGCCGGTCCGACACCACGCCGCCCAGGGTATCGCCGATCACCCCCGCGAGCAGCGGCAGTGCGGTGAAAAGCGCCAGTTGTTTGAGATCGAAGCCGCGTGACTCCTTCAGATACGAAGGCAGCCAGGTCAGATAGACCCAAAGCAGCCAGCCGTAGCAGAAGTCGACGAAAGTGACGAGCCACATCCGGCGGATCAGCTTGCGCCACGGCGTGGCCGTATGTTTTGCGCGGTCGCAATCGCCGGCGCGATAGCCGATCTCCGCGGTTTCCTCGGGCGTGATGCGCCGGTTCTGCTCGGGCGAGTTCGTGAAAACGCAGAGGTACAGCACCGTCCATGCGAGACTGGCCACGCCGAGCAGAATGAACGCATCGCGCCAGCCGCCCGCCACGACCACCGCGAGCACGAGTGGCGGCGTCACGGCGCCGCCGAGACGCGCGAAACTGTGCGTGATGCCCTGGGCGAAGCCACGCTCCGCAACCGGCATCCAGTAGGTAAATGCCCGCGTGGCGCTCGGAAATGCACCGCCTTCACCGATCCCGAGCGCGAACCTCAGCGCAACGAGCATCACCACACTGCCGGCGAACCCGGTGGCGAGCGTCGCCACGCCCCAGATCAACGACAGCACCGTCAGCACCAGTTTCGGCCCGTACTTGTCCGACAGCCATCCGCCGATGATCTGCATAAACGCGTACGGATACGCAAAAGCCGAGAACACGAGACCGAGCTGGACCGTCGTCAGCCCCATTTCGTGGCGAATCAGGGGGCCGGCCACGGCGATGTTCACACGATCAATGTACGAGATGAAGTACATCAGGCACATGACGGCCAGGATGATGTGGCGCGTCTTCACACGCCGCTTGTGCGTTTCCATGCTGTCTCCTGTCTCTCTTATGTGACGACTGTGACGACTTTGACGGCTCTTATGCCTGCGACGTCCAGGGTCGTTCGATCAGTACGGCGGACTGGGTCCGCTCTCTCGCTCTCATACGTTTCTTCCCGCACTTGCCGGCGCTGCCGCGGCCGGCCCGTTCGCAGCCGTCAGGAGGGCGGCGCCAGCTTGAGGCGCTGAACCTTGCCCGAAGGCCCGCGAGGCAGTTCCGCGATGAAGTGGAACGCCTTCGGCGTCTTGTAGCGGCCCAGTTCGCGCAGGCAGTGCGCATGCAGATCCGCTACGTCGAGCGCGTCTTGTCCCTCCCCCACGCGTGGCACGACGAAAGCAACGATCTCCTGGCCGTATGCCGTATCCGGCACGCCGACCGCCGCCGCATCCAGCACGCCGGGGTGTCTGAGCAATGCTTCGTCGATTTCGCGCGGCGCGATGTTTTCGCCGCCCTTGATGATCAGTTCCTTCGCCCGGCCGTTGATGTAGAAGTAGCCGTCGTCGTCGCGATACCCGAGGTCGCCGGTGCGCAGCCAGCCGTCGTCGGTGAAAGCTGCACGCGTTTCCTCGGGCCGCTTGTAGTAACCGCCCATGACCTGCTCGCCGCGCAGTACGAGTTCGCCGCACTCGCGGGATGCGCACTCGTGGCCGTCCCTCCCTATCACCTTCGCTTCGCCGCCCGAAGGCAGACCAATACTGCCGATTCTTCGCGACGCCGCATCATAGGGATTGCTGAATACCGGTGCGGCCGTTTCGGTCATGCCCATGGTTTCGATGATGCCGACGCCGAAGCGCGCCTCGAACGCACGGTGATGATCGACCGGCAGCGCCGCCGAAGCACTGCGGCAGAACTTCAACGCCGACAGATCGAACTCGAACCGTTCGTCGTTGTTGAGCAGATAGGCGACGATGGTCGGCACCACGTTGATCCATGTGCAGCCGTGGCGCGAGACGTCGCGCCAGAAGGTGCGCGCGGAAAAGCGCGACGTCATGACCACCGAGCCGCCGTGAAAGAGCGGCGCGATCAGCGTCACGACCAGGCCATTGATGTGATAAAGCGGTAACGCAGCGAGAACCCGGTCGTCGTTGCCGAGCCGGTGTTCGGCGGTGATGTTCCGCGCGTTGGCCAGCAGGTTTCGGTGCGTCAGCAAGACGCCCTTCGGTGCGCCTGTGGTGCCGGATGTGTACATCAGCAGCGCGACTTCGTCCGCGTCCGGTTCGAACGCGGACGACAGGGCCGTATTGCGCCGGAGCCCAGGGACGCGCGGCGCCGATGCCGGCTGCGCGGCGGCGCCTACGGTCGCTTCCGCCAGAGCCGGCTCGGTTTGCAGCGATGCGGGCGGCTCCAGGGCATCCGGTTCCGTTTGCACCAGCGCGATGTCATGGGCAAGAGCTTGTTCGTGCAAGCCGGCGATGGCCACTTCGGCAGCGCCGCGCGTCTCGCGCCCGGCAAAGATCATGAGCGTGTCCGAATGCTCGACGATGTAGCGAAGCTGCGAAGGCTGGCACAGCAGATTGAGCGGGTTGGCGACGAGTCCGCTATACATCGCGGCAAGCAACAGCCGCGCGGTCTGGATACCGTTGCCCATGAACACCGAGACGACATCGCCTGGCCGCAGGCCGGCTTCCCGAAAACGTGCTTCCAGCGCGCGGCAGTCGTCCCTCAGTTCGCCGAACGTCAATGTGTTCGCGCGTGCACCGGCGACACTGTTGGAGGCACCGCTTTCCTCACCTTCGGGCGCCGCCAGCAGGAACGGCTTATCCGGAAACTGCGCAGCACGCGCGTCGATCAGCGTGCGGATCGTCAGAGGCTGGTTCATCGACCGTATCTCCTGAAGAACTCGCCGAGCAGGTCTTCGACCTCGGGCACGCGCTCCTCGATCGGGTACGCGACGCGCGTAATATTCAGGTACTGGCGAAAGTTCAGATTGCCGGAGAAATTGTTGCGGCCCCACGTCCCGCACCCCATCGACAGCGAGAACGGCAAGCCGTTATCGAAGTTGCCGCCGGTCGCGAAGCAATGCGCCTGATTCACGATCACACGCGCGACCGGCAAGGTCGAACCCAGTAGCACAGCCTGCTCTGGATCGGTGGAATGCAGCCCGACCGAATGCCCGGCTCCCATGTAGGCGTAAATGCTGCGCACGATGTCGGAAGCGGCGTCGAAAGTGTCTGCGCGATAAACGGTCAGAACCGGCGCGAGCTTCTCACCAGAAAATGGGTAGTCCGTACCGAAGCCTGTTTCCTCCACCATCAGAAAGGAGGGGTCACGTCCGGCAATGTCATCGAGGCCCGCCGCGCGTGCAATCGACGCAGCAGATCTCGCGGTGCATTGCTCGGACAGCTTGCCGTTCACCCACATGGCGGCCTGCAGCCGTGCCTTTTGCAGGCCGTCCAGCAGCACGCCGCCACACGCGGCCAGTTCGCGCAACATGGGCGGGTACACCGCATCCTCGATCACGATGCTGTTCTCGGATGAACAGCTCGTCGCGTTATCGAAGGTTTTCGAACTGGCAATCTTGTGCGCTGCATCGTGCAGATCGGCAGACGCTGTCACGATCGACGCGACGTTCCCCGCTCCTACACCGAACGCAGGCGTCCCGCTTGCGTAGGCCATCCGAACGTTCGCCTGCGATCCAGTCGCGACGACCAGATCGGCCTGACGCATCAACTCAGCCGTGGCCGCCTTGCTAATCGGCGCAGGCAGCATCTGGACGAGGTCCGCGGGCAGGCCGGCTTTGGCGAATTGTTCATGGATGAACCCGATCAGCAGCGCGCAGGACGAATAGCCCTTTGGAGAAGGCGCGACGATGACGGCGTTGCCGCATTTGAGGGCGTTGACGATCTTGTTGACCGGCGTCGCCGCGGGATTGGTCGATGGCGTGACCGCCGCGACCACGCCGACAGCGCGCGCTATCTCGACGATGCCGGTTGCCGTATCGCGCGCGATCACACCACTGGTCTTCTGTCCGTGCAGATCGCGTAGCAACCCGAGCGTCTTGCGATAGTTCTTGCGAAATTTGTCGTCCGCGTTGCCGAGACCGGTGTCGTGCACCGCCAGTTCGGCAAGCCGCCGGTTGCGCGCTGGCTCCATGATGGCCCACGCTGCGGCGTCGGCGGCGGTATCGAGCACGTCTTGTCCCGCGAACTCGAATACACGCTGCGCGGCACGGGCGCGCCCGACCCGTTCCGCGACGCTGCGCCCGACTTCGCTGTCCACGCGCTCACGCGCTGCTTCGGCTTCTGTAGCCCTGACGTTCATAAGGTTCACTCCGGATGGCAAAGATTGGCACTAGAACCAATCTAGCCAGCCATGCCTGCTTCGGAGTCCCGTTTTTTTAACTATCCCCTGCACTACGCTCGCGAGAATCGAAAAGTGCGAAATTCGGGACTTTCCACAGTCCCGAAAACCAATCAGGTCGATGCACAATCCAACTTACAAATACGACGGTGAGGAGACGAAGTGTCGACTTCGAATCAATCGAATGCGGCGGCCGTGCGCGCGTTTCGCGTACTCGAAACGTTGGCGGAAGCAGGCGGTCCGCTTTCGATGATGGATCTCGTGCATGCGCTCGAGTTGCCGAAGCAGACCGTGCATCGCATCCTCGTGCAGTTGATGGACGCATGGCTCGTCACGCGCAGCGCGGGCGACCGACTCTATGAATGCTCACCGCGCGTGCGCATGCTCGCCGTCAACGTGCTGATGCATGCGGGCCCGGCGGCCGCCCGCCATGTGTTGCTTGAACAGCTGGTGGCGAAAATCGGCGAGACATGCAATCTGACGATGCTCTCCGGCAACGATGTGGTCTACGTGGACCGGGTGGAAACCGAGTGGCCGCTACGCATGCACCTTCAGCCGGGCTCGCACGTTCCGCTGCATTGCTCGGCAAGCGGCAAATTGCTGCTCAGCTTTCTGCCGAAGGACCGGCGGGAACGGGTTATCGAGACCTTGCCGCTGCGCGCCTATTCGGAACGGACGATCACGGACCGCGAGGCGTTACGGAAGGAACTGCTCACGACGCGGCGGCGCCAGCTCGCGATCAACAATCAGGAACATCTGCAGGGACTCATCGCCATCGCCGTGCCCGTCATGCTGGACCGCAATCGTGCGTGTGCGGCCATTGCCGTTCAGGCACCGGTCGGGCGGGTCGCGCTCGACGATCTGCTGGCCTTTCTGCCCGATCTGCGTCTCGCTGCCGAGGAAACCGCGAAAACCTTCCGGATGTAACCCCGTTCAACGGGGTTGAATACACTGTCATGCACCGTCCCGCAGCGGTTCGCCTCATTCCGGAAAACGGGACGATGCAAGCCGGGCACCTACGCCTCGAACACCGTAGATCCGCGAAAACCCGCTTCCGCAAAGGCGCGCGGTACAATGATGCCGATCCATATTCCGGAACGGCAGACATGACTAAAGCGGATACTCCTACCCTACGCGCGTTCGCGCTGCTCGAGCATCTCGTCAACGCCGAAGGTCCGGTGTCGCTCGCCGACATCGCACAGGACGTCGATCTGCCGAAGGCTTCGCTGCACCGCATGCTGGCTTCGCTGGAGGCAGGCGGCCTCGTGATCCGCGAGCCGGGCCAAAAGAACGCCTATGTGATCGGGCCGCGCCTTGCGCAACTCGGTCTTGGCGTCATGATGCACTCGGGTGCGCGCCGGCTGCGGCATGCGATCCTGGCGCACCTCGTCGCCGATCTCGGCGAGACCTGCAATCTCACGATGCTTCACGAAACCGAGGTACTCTATCTCGACCGGATGGAGGCGCCGTGGCCGTTGCGGCTCGATCTCAAGCCTGGCTCGCACGTGCCCGCGCATTGCAGCGCGAGCGGCAAGCTGCTGCTGGCGATGCTGCCGCGCGAGCAACGCAGCGCGATCGTGCACACGCTGAAGCTCGAACGCTTCACACCGAATACCATCACCGATCCCGAACTGCTCGAAGCGGAACTCGATCGCACCGCACACAAGCGCATTGCGATCGACAACGAGGAGTTTGTGGCCGGCATCGCGTGCGTGGCCGCGCCGGTGATGGGTGAGAACAACACGTGCATCGCCGCGATCGCTGTCCATGCGCCGGTTTCACGTGCGCCGCTTTCACGCGCGCTCGAATTCGTTCCGCGCCTGCAGGACGCGGCGCAGGAACTCGCAAAAACGTTCTAGTCGCTTACGCCTCGGGCCGCTGCGCGCGCACGAGCTCCGCGAGCAGGCGTACACCGGCATCGATCTTTTCGAGCTTGATGGCCGAAAAGCCCATCCGGAAGCAGTGGTTCTGCTCCAGTCCATCCATGAAAAAGACGTGACCCAGCTCGATCAGGATACCGTGGGCTTGCGCATCCTCGGCGAGCCTGGTCGCGTCGAGCCAGGGCGGCCCCTCGACCCAGCACGACGCGCCGCCGCCAATTGGCACATAGCGCGCTTCGGGCAGCCAGGTGTCGAGCGCCGCCATCAGCGCCTGCGCCCGCTCCCGATACGCATAGGCGAGCCGTCGCAATAGCGCGTCGTGATGGCCAAGTGCCAGGAAGGTGGCAAAGGCACGCTGTATATAGGCAGCCGGGTGGCGCACCATCAGGCGCCGCAGTGCGCGCAGTTCGCGCACGAGCTCGCGCGGTCCGACGATATAGCCGAGCCGCAACCCAGGCGCAAAGGTCTTCGACAGGCTGCCGATGTAGATCACGCGATCCGCCGTATCCAGGCTCTTCAATGCGGGGTGCGGTGCGCCGGAGAAGTTGTTCTCGCTCTCGTAGTCGTCTTCGATCAGGACGAAGTCATGCTCCTGCGCCAGTTCGAGGAGCGCATGCCGACGCTCGATGGGCATGGTCGCCGTCGTTGGGCACTGGTGGCTTGGCGTGACATAGACGTAGTCGCATTGCGCGAGCAGATCGGCGTCCTCGACCGGCCGCACACCGCCGCCATCGACAGGCAGAGGCTGCAGCCGCGCATTGCGGTTCTCAAAGATATTGCGGGCATCCGGATAGCCGGGATTTTCAAAGCCGATCGTGGTCCGCTCGCTCGCCAGCAGGTCCGCAATCAGATACAGCGCCTGTTGGCAGCCAATCGTGACAACGATCTCATCCGGCATCGCAAACACGCCCCGCCGCGGCAGCACGCGCGTGCGGATCTGCTGAATCAGCGTATCGTCGTCGCGCTCGATCAGGTCCGGCGCCCAGCTGCGGATCTCCATGACCGACAGCGCTTTCATACAGCATTCGCGCCAGTCATTCGTCGGAAACAGCGACTGATCGAACTGCCCGTAGATAAACGGGTACTCGTAGCTCAGCCAGTTGCCCGGCTTGACGATGTTGCGCTGCGCGGACGGGCGCCTGCGCACGCGCTGGTCCCAGTCCGGCCGCGCGAGCGCTTCGTTGGCCGCCTGGCTCGGGGTTGTCTGCAGCGGGGAGAATCCGTGGCGCCCCTCGAGTATGGCCGGATTGACGAAGTGCCCGCTGCGCTCGCGTGAGATCAGATAACCCTCTTCGACGAGTTGCTGGTATGCCAGCACGACCGTGTTGCGGGCAACACTCAACTGGTCGGCCAGTTCCCGGCTGGATGGCAAGGCGTGATCGGGCGGCAGTTGGCCGTCGAGAATCGCGGCCACCAGCATCTGGCGAATCTGGCCCTGCAGGCTCATATTCGACTCGGGTGAACGCTGGAACCGCTGGGTCCATAAGGCCACCGAGGTACGACTAGACATGCTTTCTCCTGAGTTTTGAGGGCGGCAACCGCCCGCACCAAGACGAGCACCCGCATGGTGAACACGCCCAGCGGGAGGGCTTCCCCGCACAAAGACCACGATTCGGGGATACCGGCGGACCGGTCCGTTTCAGAGCAGCCAATGTGGACTCAACGATCAGCCTCGTCTGGCCCTAACCGCCTCTATTTTTTAATGACGATACTCGCATCAACCCTTTCCCGGCGATTGGGACAAGCCCCCGTCGGCACGCGTGAGATTCGCGTGTATCCCGCAAGGCTATCTTGGAGACCTACGATGAAAAGCGATCTACACCCGAAGTTGCCGCAATGGTTCAGCCGACTGACGCGTTGCCTCACGGGCGCGGCGCTGGCTGCGCTCACGTGCCTTGCGGCGCAACCCAGCTACGCTCAGGACAAGGAGGTCACGATCGCCTACCAGCAGATTGTCGACCCATGGGTCGTCGCGATCGCCAACGGCTCGATCGAGAAAGAGACTGGCTACAAGATCAACTGGCGGCAGTTCGAATCCGGTGCGAAAGTCGCGACCGCGATGGCCTCCGGGGACGTGAAGGTCGGGGTGATAGGCTCAAGCCCGCTCGCGGCGGCGGTGAGCCAGGGCGTCGATCTGCAACTCTTCTGGATTCTCGACAACATTAACCAGGCTGAAGCGATGGTCGTGCGCAACGGCTCCGGCATCACCAAACCGGCCGAGCTGAAGGGCAAGACGATCGGTGTGCCCTTCGTGTCGACGACGCACTATCACACCATGTTCGCGTTGCAGCATTGGGGCATCAATCCGTCCGAGGTGAAGATCCTCAACATGCAGCCCAACCAGCTGGTCGCAGCGTGGGAACGCGGCGATATCGATGCCGCCTACGTGTGGGATCCGGCACTCGCTCAGTTGAAGAAAAACGGCAAGGTACTGATTACTTCCGGCGACCTGTCGAAACTCGGCAAACCCACGTTTGACGGGATTGCAGTCGATCGCAAATGGGGCGAGGATCATAAGGACTTCATGGCAAAACTGGTGAAGGCGATCTCCGATGCAGACGATCAATACCGGAAGAACGCCGCGCAATGGAATGCAACGTCGCCGCAGGCAGCGTCTATCGCGAAGATGATCGGCGGCTCGCCGGCCGATGTCCCGGAATCTCTGTCGCTCTACGCGTTTCCGACCATCCAGGAGCAGGCATCCGCGCAATGGCTGGGCGGCGGCAGTGCGGGTCGCGCTACATTCGCGCTGAAGGATACGGCGAATTTTCTTAAGGACCAGAAACAGATCAGCGCGGTGTTGCCGGATTACTCGAAATTTGTGACCCCGGCTTATGCCGAGGCCGCGATGAAGCTCAAATGACGTAGGCCGGTTCCGTCGAATCAGGAGGCAGTATGGAAAGCATGAGAGTCAAGAATGTGAGCGTGGTCTTTCCCGGGCGCAGTGCGGGCCAGACTGTGCACGCGCTCGACAACATCAATCTGACAATCAATTCGGGGGACTTCGTCGTCGCATTGGGTGCATCGGGCTGTGGCAAGACCACGCTGCTGTCGCTCATGGCTGGCTTCATCGCGCCGACCAGTGGGGAGTTGCTGCTGGGCGGCACGCCGATTGCGGGACCGGGCGCCGACCGTGGCGTGGTGTTCCAGAAGCACGCGCTGCTGCCGTGGCTCAACGTGATCGATAACGCCGAATTCGGCCTGAAACTTCAGGGGGTGCCGAAAACGCAGCGACGCGAGATTGCGGTGCGCAATCTCGCGCTGGTGGGCTTGCAGGACTTCCACAAGCACATGATCTATCAGCTCTCCGGCGGGATGCAGCAGCGTGTCGGCATCGCCCGCGCGCTGACCTGCGACCCGGCCATGCTGCTGATGGACGAACCGATGGCCGCGCTCGATGCGCTAACCCGCGAAACGATTCAGGAACTGCTGCTCGACGTCTGGACCAAGACCAGCAAGATGTTCTTCTTCATCACCCACAGCGTCGAGGAAGCGCTATTCCTGGCAAGCCACCTGATCGTGATGTCGCCCCGTCCCGGACGCATCACCCACACTTACGAGCTCGATTTCAATCGACGTTTTCTTGAGACACGCGACGCGCGTGCGATCAAGTCGAGTCCCGATTTCATCGAAATGCGCGAGCGTGTGCTCAGCATTATTTACGGCGACGAAAAAATGCACGCTGCCGAAGCCGAGGTGACGCATGTTTAGTTCAAAACGGTCTCATGTACTTGCACACGGCCATCACGCGCCGCTGGGATCCGACATGCCAATCGAGCCGCCGCGCACGCCGGGTCGTCGTCCACGGCTTCTCGCCAAGAAGCCCGCCAAGCCAGGCGACACATTCGGCGTGCCCGGCCAGGGCAGCAGCATCGTCACGAGCCTTGTGACGGTCGCCGCGTTCCTCGGGCTGTGGTTTGCCGCAACCAACCTTCACTGGATCAAGCCGCTCTTTCTGCCATCGCCTCAAGCCGTGTATGCGAAGTTTATCTATGTCGCCACGGAAGGCTTCGCCAATTCGACGCTCGCGCAGCATACTGGCATCAGTTTGCTGCGCGTCTTCGGCGCCTTCGCGCTCGCCTGCGTGACCGCAATTCCGATCGGGGTCATGATGGGGGTGTCGCGCTTTGCGCGTGGCGTATTCGATCCGCCGATCGAATTCTATCGGCCCCTTCCGCCGCTCGCCTATTTGCCGCTCATCATCATCTGGTTCGGCATCGGCGAATTTTCCAAGGTCTTTCTGATCTATCTGGCCATCTTCGCGCCACTGGCCATCGCCGCGCGATCCGGCGTACGTTCCGTGTCGATCGAGCAGATTCACGCGGCCTATTCGATGGGCGCCTCGCGCACGCAGGTGGTCCTTTATGTGATCCTGAAGTCTGCGTTGCCGGAGATCTTCACCGGCATGCGGATCGGCATCGGCGTCGGCTGGACGACACTCGTGGCCGCGGAAATGGTGGCATCGACGAGCGGCCTCGGCTTCATGGTACTCAATGCTGCCGAGTTCCTTGCCAGCGACGTGGTGATCATGGGCATTATCGTCATCGGCTTCTTTGCTTTATGCTTTGACCTGTTGATGCGTCACCTCGAGCGAGTGCTAGTCCCCTGGAAGGGCAGAGTTTGATCGCAAAGGATCACCAATCCATATCGCCTACCGTCATCGGGAGAAGAGAGTCATGCGCGTGATCGTGTTCAAGGATCGATGTGATCGCGTTATTCAGATTGTGTTTGACGAAGATTGCACACGCGCAGTGGCATATCACCACGATGAACCTGTCGGTGAGTTACGTATCGGCATTGACGACGATTCCGTGAATGCGGTTGCAACGTTGCTGAATGTCCACGTGGAACTTGCCTATCGCCGTAGCGGTATCGCGCACACCCTGCTCGCCTACGCCAGCAGGGAAATCGGTCAGCCAATCAGGGTTGATCTGCCTGCGTCGCCAGATTCATTTGCATTTGAAACACTTTTTCGCTGTCTTTCCAGTGAAGGGATTCTCGTCTCAGCGTGACGCGCCCGCGCTCCGTACTGACGGCGTTTTCTGCGTTCGCCAGTTGAGCAGCGTCAATCATTTTTCGGGTGCGGAGGAACCTGATCAGCAGGGACTACATCCGCGCCAGGCGCAACGAGGGAGCCGGCATAAGTCCGGGCCCTAAACACGTTGAGGTATCGCGTGGCTCGCGCCTCCATCTACCGCCGTACACCGCCCTGGGAGAAACGTGGACTCAGCGATTGACGCAAGCTGGCACTACTCGTTTGTCTGTTCCGTCGGCAATACTTCAGCTGTCTGTTATCGCTGGAGACAGTATGAACCCCATCGTGGAAATACGGCCGTCGTTGCAGGTTCGTCATGAATCCCTGCGCATCGGCGGAGAAAGGATCCGGCGCGCGGAGCTCATCGAGGTTTTAAATCCCTACAACGGCGAACTGGTCGGCACGGTGCCAAAGGCGACGCTCGCCGACGTGCAGCACGCCTTCGCCTGGGCGCACGGATATCGTGCGCAGCTTACGCGTTACGAGCGCTCGCAGATTCTGCGGCGCGCGGCGGAAATCGTCCGTGAGCGCACCGCAGAAATCTCCGATCTGATCACTGCCGAGTCAGGCCTTTGCAAAAAGGACTCGCTGTACGAAGCAGGCCGCGTCAGCGACGTGATGACCTTCGGCGCAAATGAAGCGCTTTAGGACGACGGCCAGGTGTTTTCCTGCGATCTCACCCCACACGGCAAGAAACGTCGGGTTTATACGCAGCGCGATCCTCTGCTGGGTGTTATCTCCGCGATCACCCCGTTCAACCATCCGATGAATCAGGTCGCGCACAAGATCGTGCCGTCGATCGCGACCAACAACCGTATCGTCGTCAAACCGTCTGAAAAGGTGCCGCTGTCCACGTACCTGCTCGCGGACATTCTTTACGCGGCCGGCCTGCCGCCGCAAATGCTTCAGGTCATCACGGGCGACCCGAAGGAGATCGCCGACGAGCTGATTACCAATGTGCACGTGGATCTGATTACATTTACGGGCGGCGTGCCGATCGGCAAATACATCGCCAGCAAGATGGGTTATCGACGCGCCGTACTCGAACTCGGCGGCAACGATCCGATCATCGTGATGGAAGACGCTGATCTGGAAGAGGCCAGCACACTCGCCGTCTCGGGCTCTTACAAAAACTCCGGGCAGCGCTGCACGGCGATCAAGCGGATGCTCGTGCATGAGGCGGTGGCCGACCGTTTTGTCGAACTGCTCGTGGAAAAGACCCGCGCAATACGTTACGACGATCCCGCCGATCCGGACACGGACATGGGCACCGTCATCGACGAGCCCGCGGCAGCGTTCTTCGAAGCGCAGGTCAACGATGCGGTGAGCCGCGGCGCGAAACTGCTGTACGGCAACATCCGCGACGGTGCGCTGTACTCGCCGACCGTCGTCGATCACGTCACGCCCGACATGCCACTCGTCAAGTACGAAACCTTCGGACCGGTGTCGCCGGTGATCCGCTTTCGCGATATTGATGACGCGATTCGTATTTCTAATTCGACCGACTATGGTTTGTCTTCGTCGGTGTGTACGAACCGGGTTGACTACATCACACGGTTTATTGCCGAGCTGGAGGTCGGCAGTGTGAATGTGCGCGAGGTGCCCGGTTACCGGCTCGAATTGACGCCGTTCGGCGGGATCAAGGATTCCGGGCTTGGCTACAAGGAAGGCGTGCAGGAAGCGATCAAAAGTTTCACCAACGTGAAGACGTATTCGTTGCCGTGGAGCTGACCCGGTCGGAGATTTCATTTAAGGTACAAAACATACCGTTTTCTGAATTATATCTCTTGACCATCACAGCATGATTGCCCTACATTTCAGACAGACACTCATTTTTCGGAACCATTCGTTCCGTTTTTATTAGAGACCGGAGACAGCCCTCATGAGCGATCACACCCCCATCAGCGGCCCGCAGGCCATGACCCCCTCGGAAGCTTTTGTCGAAACCCTTGCCGCCAACGGCGTGACCGACATGTTCGGCATCATGGGCTCCGCGTTCATGGACGCCATGGACATCTTCGCCCCCGCCGGCATCCGCCTCATCCCCGTGGTGCACGAACAGGGCGCCGGCCACATGGCCGACGGCTACGCTCGCGTGTCAGGCCGGCACGGCGTGGTCATCGGCCAGAACGGCCCGGGCATCAGCAACTGCGTGACCGCCATCGCCGCGGCTTACTGGGCGCACAGCCCCGTGGTCATCATCACGCCCGAGGCGGGTACCATGGGCATCGGCCTGGGCGGCTTCCAGGAAGCGAAGCAGCTCCCCATGTTCCAGGAGTTCACCAAGTACCAGGGCCACGTCACTCACCCCGCACGCATGGCCGAGTTCACCGGCCGTTGCTTTGACCGTGCCCAGGCCGAGATGGGCCCCACCCAGCTCAATATCCCGCGCGACTACTTCTACGGCCAGATCAAGGCTGAGATTCCGCAGCCGCAACGTCTGGACCGTGGCCCGGGCGGCGATCAACGCCTGAACGAAGCCGCCGAACTGCTCGCGCAGGCGAAATTCCCCGTCATCATTTCGGGCGGCGGCGTCGTCATGGCCGATGCGATTGAGGAGTGCAAGGCGCTCGCCGAGCGCCTGGGTGCCCCTGTCGTCAACAGCTACCTGCATAACGACTCCTTCCCCGCCAACCATCCGCTGTGGTGCGGACCGCTCGGCTACCAGGGGTCCAAGGCCGCCATGAAGCTGATCGCCCGCGCCGACGTCGTCATCGCCCTCGGCTCGCGGCTGGGACCATTCGGCACGCTGCCTCAGCATGGCATGGACTACTGGCCCCAGAACGCCAGGATCATCCAGATCGATGCCGACCACAAGATGCTCGGTCTGGTGAAGAAGATCTCCGTGGGCATCTGTGGCGACGCGAAAGCCGCCGCCGTCGCCCTCACCCAGCGCCTCGCCGGGCGTACCCTCGCCTGCGACGCGTCACGCGAGGAGCGCGCCGGCCAGATCGCCGCCGAAAAGGCCGCCTGGGAGAAGGAGCTCGTCGGCTGGACCCATGAGCGCGACCCCTACAGTCTCGACATGATCGAAGAGCAGAGTCACGAGCGCACGCCCGGCGGCGGCCGCTACCTGCATCCCCGCCAGGTACTGCGCGAGCTGGAAAAGGCCATGCCCGAAGACGTGATGGTCTCCACTGACATCGGCAACATCAACTCCGTGGCAAACAGCTACCTGCGGTTTAACAAGCCGCGCAGCTTCTTCGCCGCGATGAGCTGGGGCAACTGTGGCTACGCATTCCCGACCATCATCGGCGCCAAGGTCGCCGCGCCCCATCGTCCGGCCGTTTCCTACGCTGGCGACGGTGCATGGGGCATGAGTCTGATGGAAACCATGACCTGCGTGCGTCACAACATTCCGGTCACCGCCGTGGTCTTCCACAACCGCCAGTGGGGCGCGGAAAAGAAGAACCAGGTGGATTTCTACAACCGCCGCTTCGTTGCCGGCGAGCTCGATAACCAGAGTTTTGCGGAGATCGCGCGCGCGATGGGGGCGGAAGGCATCGTCGTGGACAATCTGGAAGATGTGGGCCCGGCACTCAAGCGCGCTATCGACCTGCAGATGAACCACGGCAAGACCACCATCATCGAGATCATGTGCACCCGCGAACTCGGCGACCCGTTCCGCCGCGATGCGCTGGCCAAGCCGGTACGTCTGCTCGACAAGTACAAGGACTACGTCTGATTCACCTGTTGTCTGGGTGTCCGGGCTCAGGAGGGAAGACCGCCTGAGCCCGGCAGGCCGGAAACGGGGCTTCCCCGCCGTTTCCGGCCTTTTTATTCGCTGCGTCGTTCGGCAACAGTGGCTGCCCCCATCCCATGAAAGCAATCAACCGTATCATCGAACGCGCCCGCACCTCGCCGAGGCGCATCGTGCTGAGCGAGGCAGAAGAGCCGCGCATGCTGCAAGCGGCCCAGCGGGCCACCCGCGAAGGCATTGCCCGGATCGTGCTGGTGGGCGCCGCTGCAGGCATCCATGAAGCCGCCGCGCGCGAGGGCGTCGACCTCTCCGGCATCGAGGTAGTGGACCCGGCAACCTCACCGCTTGCCGCATCCTTTGCCGAGGCGCTCTTTGCGCTTCGCAGCAAGAAAGGCATGACGCTGGACGAAGCGAAACTCGAAATCCTCAAGCCCCTGTGCTTCGCCAATCTAATGGTGAGACTCGGTCACGCCGACGGCTCAGTGGCCGGCTCGGTCTATACGACCGCCGACGTGGTCCGCACCGCGATCCAGATCATCGGCATCCATCCGTCGTTCAAGCTGGTGTCCAGCTTCTTTCTGATGATGCTGTGCGAACCCTTCCACACGCTCAAGGGTGGTTTGATCTTTTCCGACTGTGGGCTCGTCGTGGATCCCGATGCCGGCGAACTGGCCGAGATCGCGATGGCGGCGGCCGATAGCGCGCAAAGCCTGCTGATGGACGAGCCGCGCGTGGCCATGTTGTCGTTCTCGACCAGCGGCAGCGCTCGGCACGCGGCGGTCGACAAGGTCGTGGAAGCGACGCGCCAGGTAAGGGCATCGCGTCCGCACCTCGCGATCGATGGTGACGTACAACTCGACGCAGCGATCGTTTCCGAAATCGCCATGCGCAAGATCGAGCATTCGCAGGTGCAAGGTCACGCGAACGTGCTGATCTTCCCCAGCCTGGAAGCCGGCAATATCGGCTACAAGCTGGCTGAGCGCATCGGCGGCGCAAAGGCCATCGGCCCCTTGCTGCAAGGCCTGAAAAAGCCGGCCAACGATCTCTCGCGCGGCTGCAGCGCCGACGACGTCTACTATGTGATCGCGGTGACCTGCGTACAGGCACAAACGGCAGCCGAACTCGTGAAAACGCAAACGGCTCCGCACGCGTGATGCCCATGGAGAAAGTGTTGCCCCTGCTCGCCTTGATGGGGACCGCGAGTTATTTCCAGACCGTCACCGGCTTCGGTCTCGGCATGATCGTAATGGGGGCGGCCAGCGGCATGAACCTGGCACCCGTGGCCAGCGTTGCCGCGCTGGTGAGCCTCGTATCGCTGGCCAACAGCGCGGTCGCGCTGCCCGGCAAGCTGCATCACATCGACTGGCGCGCGGTTGGCGCCGCAACCCTGGGTATTCTGCCCTCCGTGGTCGCGGGCGTGCTGCTGCTCAACTACCTGAGCGGCGCGGCCTCCGGTCTTCTGCAATTGCTGTTGGGCGCGGTGGTCCTCTATAGAGGCTTGAGCGCCGCATTGCGCCCGGCCCCACTGCGGGAACGCTCGGGTGACCGCAGCTTCTTCGTGAGCGGCATGTTCGGCGGCCTGCTCAGCGGCATGTTCGGCGTGTCCGGACCGCCCCTGATTTTCCAGTTCTACCGCCAGCCGTTATCGGTGGTACAGATCCGATATGCGCTGATTCTCGTCTTCACGGTGACCTCGACGACTCGCACGCTGTTCAGCGCCTGCAACGGACAACTCGGCGCCGATACATGGATGCAGGCCACGCTGGCCGTACCGGTGGTAGCGCTGGCAACGATCGCGGCACGCCACTACCCGCCGCCGCTTTCGGCCGTGGCAACGCGACGCGTCGCGTTCGGCGTGCTGGTGGTGATCGGTTGCTGTCTCATTCTGTCTTCCCTGCACCAGCTATCACAGTGAGGCCGCGCGGGATCCGCTACCGGACGGCGGCCTGCCGGCGCGCGCGCCAATCCATCCGACGAACTCGGCGAATAGCTTCATATCCGGCGGCACCGACAGGTCCACGGCCAGGCAGCGGCGGTAATACGAACTGAGATCGAGGCCGACACCGAGGCCCAGTACTTCCACGTCCCGCGAGGCTTCGTGACGCGCCACCACTTCCTTCAGATGATTGTCGAGATAGTAGGCGTCGTTGGCCTGGGCGGTCGCGCTATCCACGGGACTGCCGTCCGAGATCACGATCAGTATCCGCCTGGCCTGCGCACGAGCGAGCATTCGTGCGCAGGCCCAGTCGACCGCCTCGCCGTCCACGCCTTCACGAAACAGGTCAGCCTTGAAGAGCGCGGCAATATCCGCGCGGGCGCTTCGCCAGCTCGTCGCCGCGTCCTTGAACACGAGGTGAGACGTTTCATTGAGCCGCCCCGGATGACGCGGCCTGCCCTGCGCCAGCCAGTCGAGCCGGGCCCGCCCGCCGTTCCAGGCGCCGGTGGTAAAACCCAGTACCTCGGTGGTCACGCCGGCCTGATCGAGCGCGCGCGTGAGGACATCCACCATGATGGCAACCGGCTCGATATGCGCTTTCATCGACCCCGAGCAGTCGATCAGAAAGCTCACCGCGCAGTCGGCCAACGGCGTGTGCCGTTCCAGCCGGAACAGGCGCCGCTCGGCCGGCGAACTGACCAGTTGCGCGAGGCGCCGCCCGTCGATGCGGCCGTGCTCTTCGCCGAACGACCAGCCGTCGCGTTGGGTAATCGCAAGCGCCGCCTTCAGCGCATGTGCCAGCCGGGCCACATTGACGCCCAGCGCGGCGATGCGCTCGTCGAGGCGCTCACGAAACTCACTGAGCAACGCCTTGCGGACCAGCGAACCGGGACAGATTTCGCGGTCATAGCGCGTGGTATAGGCACGATAGCCCTGGTCCGATGCGCCAGTCACGCGGTTGTCGCCGGTGAGCGCAATGGCCATGTCCTCATGTTCGTTGTCCTCGACATCGAACCATAGCGAAAACGCCGTGCGCGCTTTGTCGTCGTCGGTGTCTTGCAGATCATCCTGCGCCTGCACCTGCTCCGCACGGGCGGCACGGACCATCTCGCCCACCAGTCGCGCCAGTTCGAGCGCATGGACCGCGAACGCGCCCTGCTCCGCGCGATGCCGGCGCAAGCCGGCCAGCGACACGCCAAGCGCCGGCACGATGGCCGCGCGCGTGGCTTCGATCAGGTCCTCGGTGTCTTCCAACACAGGCCAGCCCGTGAGGCGCGACCAGGAAATCTGCGCCACCGTGTACAGGAGGATGCCCAGATGGTCCTCAGCAAGCCCGGAGCGATAGAAGTCGCGCGACCAGGCCTCAAACCGGTCGCGCAGATTCTGCATCAGGCCCGGCATGCCAGGTGGCGTCTGCGTTTCGCAACGCACTTGCTCCAGCAGTTCAAACACGAGCCGCTCGACCTGATCCCCGGGGCATAGCTGGCTGTGCAGCTGCGGGTCGGAATGCATGAGGCGCAAGGCCGCGCCGTCGGCGGCGCCGCGCAGGGAAGCGAAGTCGTCCACCTGTGGGTTCGTGCGCAGGTGCGGCGCGTGCAACGGCAGCGGCCGCAGGTCGCGGCACAAACGGCCGTCACGGTAATGCAGCGCGGCGTCGCCTGTGAGCGCGCGCGCAGCCGCCGCGCACAGGGCCTCTCGTTGCTCCGCGCGGCGGAGCGCCTGCCGGTCAGAAGTCATCGGTGGGATCCCGGTGCGAGGTCTTCGCGGCCGGCCACGGCGTCCAGCTCCCGGCCGAAGCAGCGCTGGAAATACTCGGCCACGATCGACCGCTCAGCCTCGTCGCACTTGTTGAGGAAAGTCAGACGAAAGGCCATCGCGGGATCACGGAAGATCAGGCAGTTCTCCGCCCAGTTGATCACCGTGCGCGGCGACATCAGCGTCGACAGGTCTCCGCTCGCGAAGCCCTTGCGCGTCAGTTCGGCCACGCTCACCATCGATTCGATCAGCGCGCGCCCCGCTTCGTCGGCGAGCTCCGGCACGCGCGCGAGCACGATACCGGCTTCTTCCGCACGCGGCAGGTAGTTGAGTGTGGCCACCACATTCCAGCGGTCCATCTGTGCGTGATTCAGCACCTGAGTGCCGTGATACAAACCGTTCAGGTTACCCAGACCCACCGTGTTGGTGGTCGCGAACATGCGGAAGTACGGGTGCGGGTGGATCACGCGGTTCTGATCGAGCAGCGTGAACTTCCCGTCGCGCTCCAGGATGCGCTGGATCACGAACATCACATCCGGGCGGCCCGCATCGTATTCGTCGAAGATCAGCGCGACCGGGCGTTGCAATGCCCATGGCACGATCCCCTCCTGGAACTCGGTCACCTGCAGGTCGTCGCGCACGACGATAGCGTCCTTGCCGACCAGGTCGAGACGGCTGATATGGCCATCGAGATTAACGCGCACGCACGGCCAGTTGAGCCGGGCTGCGACCTGCTCGACGTGAGTCGACTTCCCGGTACCGTGCATGCCCTGTACCATGACCCGGCGGTCGCGGCTAAAGCCGGCCAAAATCGCCAGTGTCACCTCCGGATTGAAGCGGTAGACCTCGTCGATCTCCGGCACATGATCGTCACGCTCGCTGAAGGCGGGCACCATCAGGCTCGAATCGATGCCAAAAGCGCTGCGTACCGCGACCATTCTGTCGGGTTTGCCAGTCACGATATCAGTCACTTTGTTCTCCTCCGCGCTTCAGTGTGTTTGCTCTGCATTTGCGGTAATGACGGCCCACACCGTCAACGAGCGGTCGCCACCGCATCGAAGGTTTTCGCACGCCGTTCCATCGCCCAGGCTGACCATGCCGACAGCAGTGCCGAGAACACCACATAGGCGCACACGAGCCAGGGCTTGCCGCCGTTCATACGCAGGAGCGCCGTCGCGATGATCGGCGTGAGGCCACTCGCGAAGATGCCCGAGAACTGGTACACGAACGAGATGCCGGTATAGCGCACCTCAGGGTCAAAGAGTTCGGCGAAAAGCGCCGCTTCCGGCCCATAGACCATCGCGTAGAAGACGCCGAACGGAATCACGATCCCGAGCCAGACCGCCACCGTATTGCCGGCCTGACTCTCCATCAGCCAGAACGCCGGCAACACCGAGAGGCCGCAGATAAGCGAACCCCAGCGGAACACCCGCGCGCGTCCCATCAGATCCGACATTCTCCCGAAGAGCGGAATGAAGAAGCACATCACCATGGCCGCGATCATGACGCCAGTGAGTGCTTCGGTACGGCTCATCGAAAGACGTTGCGTGAGGTAGCCAATCATGAACACGGCGAAGATATTGAAAAACACGCCGTCGATCCAGCGCGCGCCCATGCCGAGCAGTACTGAACTGCGATAGCGCGTGATCATGTCGAAGAACGGAATTTTCACCTCGCGACGATTTCGCTTGAGCGCGAGAAACTCAGGCGTCTCCATGACCTTGAGGCGGATGTAGAGTCCGATGACCACGAGCAGGAGCGAAACGGCGAACGCGACCCGCCAGCCCCACGAGAGGAAAGCCGCTTCCGGCAGCAAATGTGAAATGCTCGCGACGACACCTGAGGCAAGGCACAAGCCAATCGACAAACCGATCTGAGGCAGGCTCGCGTACAGGCCGCGGCGCTCTGGCGGTGCGTATTCGTAAGCCATCAGCACCGCGCCGCCCCATTCGCCGCCCAACCCAATGCCCTGCAGCACGCGCAGCGTGAGCAGCAGGATCGGCGCCCAGACGCCAATCTGATTGAACGTCGGAACGAAGGCCACCCCTGCCGTTGATATCCCCATGATGATGAGCGTACAGATCAGTGCGGACTTGCGTCCGACCTTGTCGCCAAAGTGACCGAAGATCACACCGCCAAGCGGCCGCGTGACGAAGCCCACGGCGAACGTGCCGTAGGCGAGCATCGTCGAGACCAGGGGGTCGTGGGCGGGAAAATACAGCTTGTTGAACACAATGCCTGCAACGACACCGTATAGAAAAAAGTCGTACCACTCGACCGTCGCACCGATCACGCTCGCAAACGCAACGCGACGCACAATCCGCTTATCGATTGCCATGACGCTTCCTCCGATAGTGGCCGTGGGCCGTCCTCACGACGCCGCACGTACCGAAGCCCCTTTCTGTCTCCTCCGGGGCGCGAACTCCGCTACCTGCACGCTGCTTTTATGGACCTCGAATGCAGCCACGCAGGCACCGCTCGTTTTACCTCTTGCTTTGATTTCCCTTCATTGCTTCTGCTTCATTGCCGACGCTTCAGTGGTGGGCCGCCACGCTCAGCGGCTGTACTTCTTCGACTTGTCGAGCGTCGACGCGCGCGTCCTCGAGCATCATGTCGGACGCCTTCTCGGCGACCATCACGATCGGCACATTGGTATTACCCGAGACCAGCGTCGGCATGATCGAGCAATCGACCACGCGTAACCCCTGCGTGCCGTACACGCGCAATCGTTCATCGACCACCGCGCCCGGATCGCTCGCTACGCCCATCTTCGCGGTGCCCGACGGATGAAAGATCGTCTGGCCGTATTCGCGGCAAAAGTGCAGCAGTTCGTCGTCGGTTTGCGACTGGGGGCCCGGGAGCACCTCGCGTTTCATCAGCGATGCCATCGGCTCGGTGGCGGCCACCCGGCGCGCGAAACGCACCCCCGCGACTGTCGTGCGGCGATCGAGATCGGTGTCGAGATAATTCGGCTGGATGGACGGCGCATCGCGCATGTCGTTCGAGCGGATCCGTACCACGCCGCGCGACTCCGGCCGCAACTGGCAGATCGAATAGGTGCAGCCGGGAAACGAGTGGACGTCACCGCCGGCGGTGTCGGCCGAAAGCGTCGAGAAGTGGAACTGGATGTCAGGCGTTTTCGCTTCGTCCGGCAATGCGCGGCAGAACATGCCGCCCTGATTGATGCCGACCGAAAGCGGCCCTTCACGAAAGAGCGCCCATTGCAGGCCCATCTTCGCGCGCCCCGTCCAGGAGTGCAGCAGATCGTTCGTCGTGATAGGCCGGGTCACTTCGTAGGTCAGGCGCACTTGCAGATGGTCCTGCAGGTTCTCGCCGACGCCCGCCCGATTGGCGACCACCGGAATACCGAAATCGTTGAGCAGCTTCGCCGACCCGACCCCCGAGACCTGAAGCAATTGCGGCGACTGCAGCGCGCCTGCCGTCAGCACGACCTCGCGATTCGCGCGTATCTCCATCACCTTGCCGTGCCGCACGTATCGAACCCCCGTCGCACGCGTGCCTTCGAAGAGGATTTTGGACGCCAGCGCATCGGTCTCGATATGCAGGTTCGGACGGCTGCGTGCGGGCTTCAGGTAAGCCACCGCAGTCGAACAACGCCAGCCGTGCCGCGTTGTCAGCTGATAGTAGCCGACGCCTTCCTGATCGCCCTGATTGAAGTCGTCGACCGTTGGGATGCCCAGGCGATTCGATGCCGCGATGAACGCATCCACGAGCTCGTGGCGTTGCTTGATCGTGGATGCCCACAACGGCCCGTCGACGCCGCGTGTCGGCGACGGGCCCAGTTCGTTGTGTTCGAGCCGCCGGAAGTAAGGCAAACACTCCTTCCAGCTCCAGCCGCGATTTCCAAGCGCCGCCCAGTGGTCGTAATCCTCTTTCTGGCCGCGAATGTAGATCAGTCCGTTGATCGAACTGCTGCCTCCCAGCGTGCGGCCGCGCGGCCAATACAGCTTGCGATCGAGCATGTTCGGGTCCGGGTCGGTGTAAAAGCCCCAGTTGTAGACCGGATGAAACATGGTCTTGCCGTAACCGATCGGGATATGGATCCACAGAAAGCGGTCAGGCGGACCGGCCTCGAGCAGGCACACCGAGTAGCGGCCGCTTTCCGAAAGGCGGTTGGCCAGTACACAGCCGGCCGATCCCGCGCCGACGACGACGTAGTCGAAACTGCGTGTCATGGATGATGTCTCCGTCCTCATGTCTTGCTTATAAAAATCGGTAGATTTCATACCAATTTATTTGATGACTGTTTCTAACTCAAGAGAATACGGTTACGATTGAGTAATCCGATACACAAACCGACTTTTTTGTTTCACTTTTCATGCCGTTCGAATGCGCCCATCCGGGTTGTCACTGATCCGTTCGGGCTGCCTTCACCTTCATCCGCCTCGGGAAGGCAAATGAGAGACATCGCGCGTCCCCCCTCCCCTCCTCACGAACCCGCCGACGACACCCGCGTGCTGCGTGCCCTCAACGTGCTGGAGCAGCTCGCGGCTGCGGGACATCCGTTTTCGCTCTCTCAGCTATCCTCACGTCTGCTGATTCCGAAGGCGACGCTGATGCGCCTGATCGACGCGCTCGAAGCACGGAGTTACGTCACACACATGCCCGACTCGCGCGGCGCCGACCGCGCCATCGCACTCGGTCCACGCGCCGCCCAGCTCGCGCTGACCACGCTCGCGAACAGCACGTTTACCCGCGCTTGCCGCTCGTTGCTGCGCACGCTCGTGGATGCGCTCGGTGAGACCTGCAATCTCACCGTCCTCGACGGCGATACCGTGCTCTACGTGGAGCGCGTCGAGACGACTGAGCCCTTGCGGCTGCACATGCAACCGGGCACGCGCGTGCCGTTGCACTGCACCGCGAGCGGCAAGCTGTTTTTGTCACAGATGGCGCCGGCCGAGCGCGGGCTCGCTATCCGGCGTTTGCAACTCAAACAGATGACCTATCGCACCCTGACCGATGCAGACCTGCTTGAAGCGGAACTCGACCGGCTCGCTGTGCGTGGCATCGGAGTCGACAACGAGGAATTCGTGCGCGGCATGGTGGCGATCGCGGTGCCGGTCCGCAACGTCGAGGATGGCCGTGTGCTCGCGGCCCTGGCGGTGCATGCACCCACGGCACGTGCGAGTCTCGAAGATCTTCTGAAAGCGGTACCGAAATTAAAGGAAACCGCCGTGCGCATTGGACCGCTACTGCAGCCTGCGGCGACGGCGACGCCAAAGTAGAAAAGGACACAGCGGCGCGCGCCTCCCGCCTGACGTTGATGCGCAGCGATTGTCACGGGCGACAACCGCCGCGCTGCAAACACCACGTGTGACCCAGGCTTCAATGGTGGTGCGGACGATAGTCCACGAATTCCGGTTCAGCGGAGGTGGCCTTGCTTGTTCGGGCTCGCCACACATACGCCACGAGCAGCACGCCGAGACTCACGACCCCAAGCCACAGCGGAGTACGCTGATCCGGTATGAACGCCATCGCTACCAGAATGCCGATCATGCCGATGATCGCGAACCAGGTCAGGTACGGGTAGCACCACATCCTCACCCGCAGCGTTTGTGGCGCCTCACGTTCGAGCCGGGCGCGCAGCTTCAGTTGTGACAACGCGATCAGCACATAGACGAAGATGGCCACCGTGCCATATGAATTGACGAGGAAGGCGAAAACCGTGTCGGGGGAGACATACGACATGACGACCGACACGTAGCCAAACAAGGTGCCGATGAGGATCGCGCGAACGGGCACGCCGCGGCGGTTCACTTTCGCGAGGGCGGCAGGCGCGTCGCCATGACGGGTCAGCGCAAAAATCATCCGCGACGCGGCATAGAGGCCGGAATTGAGGGCTGACAGCACCGCGGTCAACACGATCGCATTCATGACGTTCGCAGCGGCTGGGATACCCATCGCTTCGAGCGCGCTGACATACGGCGTGGCCATTTTCGGAGAATCCCAGGGCACCAGCGCAACCACGAGAAGGATTGAACCGACATAGAAAAACAGGACGCGCGTAATCACCGAGTTAGTGGCTTTGGCCACCGCCTTGACCGGTTCATGGGCTTCGGCAGCCGCGATGGTGACGATCTCGGCACCGAAGTAAAAGCCCGTCGCAGCGACTGCACCGCTCAATACCGGGCCAATCCCCTTCGGCATTAGCCCACCGTGCGACAGCAGCGTGGGCATCACAGCGGTCGTGTGCATCGACGCAGGCCACAGCCCCAGCACATACAGGCCCCCAAGGAACAGAAACACGATGATCGCGGCGACCTTGATGGACGCAAACCAGAACTCGAACTCCCCGTAGCTGCCAACCGAGATCAGGTTGGTCGCGGTCAACACCACCAGCAACACAAGACTGATCGCCCACGCGGGCGTATCCGGTAGCCAGAATTGCACGAGTTTCGCACCGGCCACCGCCTCGACTGCAACGACGATCACCCAGAAATACCAGTACATCCAGCCGGTCAAGAAGCCGGCAAGCTCGCCGGGCCCGCGCTTACCGGCGAAGGCCAGGCGCGCGTATTCGTAAAACGAGCCGACCGCCGGCATCGCGCACGCCATTTCTCCGAGCATGCGCATGACCAGCACAATCAGGCCGCCGGTGATCAAAAACGATAGCACGGCAGCCGGGCCGGCCTGCTGAATCACGACGCCACTGCCGACAAAGAGTCCCGCGCCGATCACACCACCAAGCGCGATCATCGTCATGTGGCGCTGCTTGAGCCCAGTCTTCAATTCAGTTCTATTCATCGATGGTTGCATGTCACCTCCACATCCTGTTTATTTCGGCGCCGGCGGTACGATTCTGCGTATGCAGTGCCTGCACTCGGGTGCCGTCAATTCCGGATCGAGCGAAGGCGCTTGCGCGCCTCGCTGCATGTTGTTTTCTCTGATGACTGAACCTGCAGATTAGCCCGTCTGCACCGTGCCTGGTGCATGGAGCACATTCAGTGGTGAGTGGCGTACCGCGTGTGGCGCGGTACGCAGGCCGCGCTCAAGGCTTCTCGTCGCGCCGGAAATACAACTGATAGAGCATCCGTTGTCCGATTCGACGGAATGGTGCGAATGGATGGCCAGGCAACGGTGAAGTAAAAATCGGCAGCGTCTGCTTCGCGCCTTTGCCGGCGATCCGTTCGGCGAGCCGGCGGCCCGCCTGCTGCGAATACGACACGCCGTTGCCGCCGTAGCCCAGTGCGTAATAGACCGACTGCTTCGGATCCGGCTGACAGACGCGCGGCATCATGTCGTGACTCACATCCACCCAGCCCCACCACGAGTAGTCGATCGCAACACCACGCAATGCGGGGAACTTGCGGCCCATCCCTTCGACGAGCAGATCGTAATGGCGGGAGTTCGGCGCATCGGCACCGGTAATCGCGCTACGGCTGCCGATCTGCAACCGGTTATCCGGCAGGAAGCGATAGTAGAAACGCAAGGTGCGGGTGTCGGTGAGAACCTGCGTCGTGCGAAAATTGCATGCGGCGATTTCCTGCTGCGTGAGCGGACGCGTCACCATCGAATTGGACAGGATCGGCATTACGCGGCTAGTCAGCGAAGGATGGAGGTTCTGTGCCGTATACGCGCCGGTCGCGATACCGACAGCTCGCGCCCGCACGATGCCACCCGGTGTGCGCAGATGATGAACGCCGTTGATGGTTTCCCACCCGATCACCGGGCTCGCGGGGTGCACCCTGGCTCCCGCTTCGCGCGCCAGCCGCAGATAGCCAAACGCGAGCTTCAACGCATGGATGCCGATACCCTCAGGTTCATGCAGCGCGCCAGCCGCTTCGGAATCGTTGACGAACTCGCGGCGAAACGTTGCCTGATCGAAAAGCTCGGACGGGTAACCGAATACGTCCTTCCAGACTTTTGCTTCGGCGGCGAGTTTCGCCATCATGCGCGGCCGGTGCGCAATCAGAAAGTGCCCGCCTGGCTGCGGATCGCAATCGATTTCGGTCACCAGTGACTTGAAATTGTCGAAGCCCTCCTGGATCTCGTCGTGCATTTTCAACGCGACGTCTTTACCCCATCGCTCGATCCATTGGGAGCGCGACAACCGTCCCGAAGCATTCTGGCCTTGTCCGCCATTGCGACTGCTGCAACCCCAACTTGTCCTGTTGGCCTCGAGAACCACGGCCTTGATGCCATGCTCGCGGGCCAGACAAAGCGCGGTTGCAAGCCCGGTATAGCCCCCACCGATGATCGCAACGTCCACGTCGATATCTTTCGTGATCGGCCCATCATCGGGCGGCGGCGTACCGGCGGTCGCGACCCAGTAGGTCGGTGCGTATTGTTTGCCTTGCCCCGGTCCTGGCGACACCAGCGGGTCGTAGGTCGGATCATATTGCGTGGCGCTGTCCCGTCCCGCAGACAAGCCCTCGCCGGCCCGTGTGATAACACTGTGTTCCATGCGAAGCTCCTCGTCGGTATCAAACGTTCTGCTTCGGACGTTCCTTGCGGAAGGCACGCTTGACCGCGATCAGTCCATCACGAAACTCGAAGAGGTCGCAACCTTCTGCTTCGATCCGCCAGCCTTCCGCATGCGTGCCGGAGAACACCCATTCGGACACACCGCGTTCACCGATGACATAGTGACGACCCTTTCCCCAATGTGCATCCGGGAAGGTTTTGAAGACCGCTTCGAATGCTGCGCGTACAGCGTCGCGGCCGACGAAACGCGCACCATATACTTCGCTTCCGCCCGCTGCGTCGAACACGCAGTCTTCGGTCATGAAAGTCATCAGCGCGTTCGCGTCGTGACGGTTGAACGCGTCGGAAAATGCAGCGAGCGTTTCCGCGGTAACCATAGGGGCGGACGCTTGTGTAGTGGCCATGCATGTCTCCTGCTCAATGATTTTGGGTCAGTCTCGTGATGTCGCCTAAGCGGCGACCTCTCGTGAAAAGTGTAGGTTTTGCCGGGGCTTGACGGTAGGGCCAGTGCACTGGTTTCGCCTGGTGCAGCGGCCCTGGTTTGGATGGAGTGCGTGAGTGGCTGTGCCTCGTCGAGAGGCTGCGGCACGCTAGCGCGGGTTCACCGCTAGCGTACTATCGAGGCAACGCTTCACCGCGTACTCGTCTTCATCGGTAAAACGTCCGATCAGGACGATCGTCGATCCGGCTGCTGCGTTGCCTGAAAATGGCGTGATCAGAATGCGGCCGCCGACCACGTGGAGTTCCTGCGGTGAGGACTCGTGGTCCAGCCAGACGATTCCCTTGGCTCTCAATAGCGGGACCGACAGGCTGCGAAAGGCAGCCTTGAGTTTCTTCCTGTCAAGGCGCGAGTCCGATCGAAAGGAAAAGCTGCAGATGTCCAGATGATTGCTGAGGTTCGCGCCGGGTGTCAGGTTGAGGCTGCCGGTGGGGTGGCGAGGCGCCACACATCAAGGCGTGGCTGGACACCACGCTGCCCACGGTCCCGCCGAAGACGGCGCTGGGCGAGGCACTGGCATACCTGAACAGGTACTGGTCGCGGCTGGTGCGCTACACCGGGCGCGGCGATTTGCCCATCGGTCACACTAGATTACCTCCTGGGCGCCGCCAGCGAAAGTTCTATACCCGAGAACAATTTAATGCGTGCTTCGATAGCCGATACCGCGTACTTGATTGCTCGCTCTTGACGGCCTCGATCATTTCCAACCTGCTTCAGCAGGATGTTGAGGGCTGCAGGTCCATGCTCGCCGCCATCCAGTTCGATATGCCGGTTGAGGTAATGCTTAAAGTACGTGATCTCAGTTTGCCCGTCCAGGGCGGCTTTCAGACGCTCGAACGTTCCTGGAACGACATCTTCTCGTCCGAAAAAGAAGTACGCAGCTACCTCTTCCAGACTTCCTGTCAGCGCAACGCGCAAAGAAGTCAGAACGAAATCCTGGACGTGTTTAGGAACATCACATTCGCGCATAGCTTGGGTCGGCGAAACGCCCTGAAACATTAGCCCGCAGAATGTCTCGAATTGTTTCGTGTCCGCACCTACTTCTTTCATGGCGGCGATAGATAGCTCAAGATGACTTATCAGGGAGCAATCCGGGCCAATGTCACTTTTTTCAGCGAGACTTATCTCATTTATCAGGCGCGCACCTTCTCGATCCTGTGGAGGCATCCAGGGTAATGACACACCCTGCTTGATGTAGCCGGCGTCACCCGGCGCGGGCGTAAGGGGATGAGCCGCGAGTATGAGGCCATGGGCTAACGGTGCCCCCCGCCGCCCCCATGAAAACCGCCTCCCCCATGGAAGACGCCCCCTCCGTGAAAGCCGCCCCCTCCGTGAAAGCCGCCGCGGAAGCCGCCACGCGGTCCGAAGTGGACATGATCCATATGATGGAAGTGATGAAAACGATCGACGAAGACGAACGACCCGCCGAAGCCGAACGCCACAGGCGGCCCATACAACCACGAGTCGTAGTATGGGTAGTACGGATACGGGGGCGGCGGGTAAGCGTCGCTCATATCGACGCCCGTGTCCTGCTGCTGGATCTGCCAGGTGCCGTCGGGCTGTTTGCACGCAAGGCCCGATAGGTTCTGTGTGACGCCATCGATATCCGCCGCGCCGTTGACCATGCGGCACGTGTGCGACACGGCCGACGTGGTCGTCGTGTCGTTCAGCGGAACAGCCGGAACGGGCTGCGACGCCACCGGCGTCGTGCACGCGACACAGCTGCAAAGCACCATTCCGAGTCCAATAATGTTACGCATGAATCCATCCTGCTCGACGGTCCGGTACCACGACGCGGACCGCCGCGTCGACACCGTGAAGGCCCCATCGGTTCGCCTCGCAGAGCGCGTTGCCGGAGAGTGAATTCGCATGTGAAGATGTGCACGACGACGCGGACCTGCTGAAGATAAGACGCGCCGCCGGCCGACGTTATTCCGCTTGCGGGCCCCAGTTTCCGCATCGGATTGTTACGCTGTGTTTCCTTACGAAATGCCGCCGCGCTGCCGAAGCCCGAGCAGGCCATCGGCGCGGCGTCAGCGCAATCTGTCGCCCGCGTGTTCACATTTCGTAAAGAGAACGTGGAACACAGGGCGACTATGCGCATCGCGTCCCCAGTCGTTAACGGCGGCCCGCAGCTCGAAGCACGCCCGCCGCGCAGGCAACCGGTCAGTAGCCGCCTGCGCTTCCTCCGCTGCTGCCCGCGTTGGACATACCTGCGCCACTTTCCGACGAGCAGCCGGATGCCAAAGACGAAAGTGCAAGCGCGAAGACGATGAATAAAGTGGAAAGGATGCGAGACTTGTTCATTCTGAACTCCTACAGGTTTGAGCGTTCTGTTTGGTGACACCGACAGTGGCTGATGCGCTGTACGTTCCGTCGCCAGACTTGGGTCAGGGTTAAAGTCGAGATGGCAAATGCGGCACCGATAGCGCCGCCATCAAACATAACTCCTGCGAGCCGTGATTTATTCCGCGTGTCGCACTCTTATATGTTCCGTGGTTCGGCGCGAACGACTTGTTCGCCATTCAACCGCCACTGACGACATATCTGAGCAGGGCCGGGTGAGCCCACCTGCCCCAATGCAACCACGTTCACAAATTGCGTTAGTTTGCCGCAATGGCAATTACGCAGAGGATCGCGGCGTGGAAAGCGATGGAAAAAAGTCGTCAAAGCGGACGGCAAAAGAGTCGCGCGTGCGCTGACAGACCTGACTGGCGGCTCGAACTACTGATTCGATCCGCCGGCAACCCCTGAACACCTGCACAACGCCTCATCTATCGCAATCACGGCGCGATTTTCACGTCTGCCTTGTGACCAGCCATTGACGCGCTCTTTTGCGCCTGATGTTTTGCCTCGACGCGTTGTTCCGCCGCCTGGATGTCGCCTGGGTAGTACGGGTTGTTACCCACAGGTTGGTGATAGCCGACCGACGCCAGCTCTTCCAGTTCATGCCTGACTTCAGCGCGCGTAACCTGATGCACACCAGGGTCCGGTGCGGCTTGCGCAAACGTACCGGATGACAGTAGCAGCAGCGCTGCACTCACGATCAGCTGACCCGACACGTTCAGGACTTCACGGCGATTTGACGGACTTGATTTCATGTCTCTACTCCTTGATGGGTGAGCGTTGAAGACCCACCGCCTGGTAGTACCGGCGGCACGACGCTCTACGTGACTAGACCGTCGCACCACACGTCTTACTCCACCAACCGTCTATCGTTTAAGTTCTCATAGGACGCTCACGGATTTCCTATCAGGCCTCGTTCGCCGTCTGCTTACCCTTCACCGCGCCCCCGCAGACTGGTCGGCCCATTTTGTGTCGACCACGTCGTGCATTCCGATATCCGGCACGCTGCCCAGCAATGACAGCGAATGCCTGGCGAGTTCCCGAGGAACATGACCCGTCAGGTGCGCAAACCGACCGCCGTTGTCAGGGAAGACGTCAAAGATGCCGAAGTGACTGTCGTCAAGTCGGATGGCAAACCAGGCAACGGTCTTGGGTTCCTGCTCCACGGGTGCTTGCGCGTCGCGAAGGAACTGCGCGACCTGCGACTCATGGCCCGTCTTTGCCTTGAACGTGAGGTGCAGCGCCTTCGTGACCGGCTCGCCCGATGATGTTGCAGGCAACTTGTCGGCCAGGACGTCGAACTCCTGAATCTGCGGCGCCCCGGCAAACACGCTGCCGCCGGCATCCAACAGCGCTTGTATAACTGGCCCCGCCAGATGCGCCTCGCGGCCGGCATCGTCTGGGAACACGTCGAAGATGCCGTACTCCGATCGCCCCAATCTGATAGCGAACCATGCGGTCGTTGCGGGTTCCGCCCGACCCTTCGCGAGAGCCGAGCGCAGGACGTCTTCCGCCCTGGCGTCGTCGTAGCCGGCCTTGACTTCCAACCTGACGAGCAGACCTTTAGTGTCCATGAGACACCTCCATCCGTGATTGACCGACCGTGAGCGCGTTGAGCGTGCAGTCCTTCGACTCCTAACAAGCCAGCAGCGCCGTGCAGCGCTCCATATTCGCCGGTACCGTCGTCTGGACGGTCATACGTCGTATCCACCCAGCAAACGGCCATTCAATTCGCGAGGGTGAACGTTGCTTCATCGCCCATAGCTGCCTCTCGCTTTTCCTTACTCGCACGACCGCTTGACCAGGAGAACCGGTCATTGCCTGATCGGATGCGCGAGCATGCGCTTTCGATGTAGAGGGATGCGAACTTTCGACCATTGCGGCCGGTCGAGCCGCCAGC
>NZ_JBNDKT010000026.1:0-127236 GCF_050435685.1 Paraburkholderia sp. GAS448 | reverse complement strand
ACTGAATTGAGCGTCGATTCGCTTCGTCATCTGGAAAGTTCGACGCCATCTCGCCTGCAACTTGGGCAGTTGGTCCATTGATCAGCGTTTCCCTAAGGCACAACTCAAAGGAATCTAGAAATGGCAAAGCGTACATTTGAAATCTACCGCTACGACCCTGACAAGGATGCAGCGCCGCGCATGCAAACGTATGAGATCGAAATCGACTCGCATGAACGCATGCTGCTCGACGCGATCGTCAAGCTGAAGTCGGTCGACGAAACCTTTGCGTTCCGCCGCTCGTGCCGGGAGGGCGTGTGCGGGTCCGATGCGATGAACATCAACGGCACGAATGGTCTGGCGTGCCTGACGAACCTGAACGACCTTCCGCAGAAGATCGTCCTTCGTCCGCTGCCAGGCCTGCCTGTGATCCGCGACCTGATTGTCGACATGACGCACTTCTTCAACCAGTACCACTCGATCAAACCGTACCTCATCAACGATACGCCGCCGCCCGAGAAGGAACGTCTGCAGTCGCCCGAAGAGCGTGACGAGCTCGACGGCGTGTACGAGTGCATTTTGTGTGCGAGCTGCTCGACGTCGTGTCCGAGCTTCTGGTGGAATCCGGACAAGTTCGTCGGGCCGGCAGGACTCTTGCAGGCCTATCGCTTCATCGCAGACAGCCGCGATCAGGCGACGGGCGAGCGGCTCGACAACCTCGAAGACCCGTACCGTCTGTTCCGTTGCCATACGGTCATGAACTGCGTCGACGTGTGCCCGAAAGGGCTCAATCCGACGAAGGCGATCGGCAAGATCAAGGAACTCATGGTCCGCCGAAAGGTTTGACATGAACGCGACCTCACATCAGTCCGATCCACTGCGCCGCGCGCGGCTTCGCTGGCGCGCCCGGCGCGGTCTGCTCGAAAACGACCTGATCTTCGAGCGTTTTTTCAGCCGATATGAGCGTGACCTCAGCGATGCCGATGTGGGCGCTCTCACGCGCCTGCTCGAGCTGGGCGATAACGACCTGCTGGAGTTGCTTCTCGGTCGCAAAGAACCGGAAGGCGATTTGGCCCGGCCGGAGGTTATTCGCCTGGTGGACACGTTACGTGGTGTTTGAACGGCTTATGCGGCTTTCCAACGCGCAATCGTGGCTCTTTCCAGATCCAGGACAAGCGGCGGACGTTCGAGTCGCAATATGTATTGATCGAACGCGAGCTTCTCGAGCAAAATTCTCCGCAGGGCACGTCCGGTAGACCGGAGCGTTCTGATTGGTCCATGAGACGCGTTGGGCCCGCGCGACCCCCGGTGTGCCGCGCAGGCCCGGTTTTCAACCGCGCTTCCGATAGGGCCGATAGCGCGGCTCCCAAACGCGCGCCGTGACGCGAGCGTCGAGGGTAGTCTCATCGCAGGGTTGCGCGACGCCGTCGACCTGCGCCTGACGGGCGACGGCCTTCGCGACGGCCACTGCGACCTTGCGCAGGTCGCTAACAGGCGGGAGGAGCAGCCCCTCCTTGTCGGTGACCGTGGGCGACATGGCGGCCACGGTCTTTCCGGCGACCATGAACATCGCATCAGTGATCCGGCGCGCGCCGGCGGCGAGGACGCCCAGCCCAATGCCCGGAAAGACGTAGGAATTGTTGGTCTGATTGACCTTCCGTGCGCGGCCGTTCCAGTGAAGCGGCGGGAAGGGACTTCCCGTGCCGATGAGCGCGCGCCCCTCGCTCCAGGCCATGAGCTGCTCCGGTGTCGCTTCGCTGCGCGAGGTGGGATTGGACAGCGGGAAGATGACCGGCCGCTCGACGTGACGCGCCATGGTGCGAACGACAGACTCGGTGAAGGCGCCGGCCTGCCCCGAAACCCCGATCAGCACCGTCGGATGGGCATGGGAGACCACATCGAGCAGGCCGATCGGGTTCGGCGCCTCTCGTTTCCAGCCGGCGACCGCCTCCGGTTTCTGAAGGAATGGCTTCTGCGCCGGCATGATGTCCGGCATGCCCTCCACGAGCAGCCCGTTGCGGTCGACAAGGAAGAAGTGGCCGCGTGCCTCGGCCTCGTCGGCGCCGGCATCGATCATCGCCTTGAGCAGCAGGGAGGCGATGCCGCACCCGGCCGATCCGGCGCCGAGCACGGCGATGCGCTGTGCCGTTAGCGGTACGCCGGTGACATTGACGGCGGCGAGAAGCGAGCTGGCCGCGATGGCGGCGGTGCCCTGGATATCGTCGTTGAAGGTGCAAAGCCTATCGCGATAGCGCTCGAGAAGACGGGCGGCGTTCGAACCGGCGAAATCCTCCCAATGAAGCAGCACGTCGGGCCAGCGCTCCGATACGGCCGCGACGAACTCTTCGATGAAGGCATCGTACTCGTCGCCGCGTATGCGCTCGTGCCGCCAGCCGACATAGAGCGGGTCGTCAAGGCGGTCCTGGTTATTCGTCCCGACATCGAGCAGGACCGGCAGCGTCTCGTCCGGATGGATGCCGGCACAGGCCGTATAGAGCGCCAGCTTGCCGATCGAGATGCCCATGCCACCGGCGCCCTGATCGCCGAGTCCCAGGATTCGCTCCCCATCGCTGACAACGATGATGCGCACCCGATCGAAGCGCGCGTCCGACAGAATCTCGCGAATCCGGTGCATGTTCGGGTAGCTGATGAAGACGCCGCGCGGCTTGTGCCAGATTTCGCTGAAGCGCTGGCAGCCTTCGCCAACGGTCGGCGTATAGACCAGCGGCAGCGTCTCTTCGAGATTGCTGGCGATCACCGCGTAGAACAGCGTCTCGTCGCTGTCCTGCAGTTCGCGCAGGAATGCGTAGCGCTCGAAGTCGGTCTCGAAGGCGCGCAGCACCTTCAGCCTACGCTCGACCTGCTCTTCGAGCGTGCCGACATGCGGCGGCAGCAATCCGTGCAGACCAAACGCACAGCGTTCCTCATCGGTGAAAGCCGTGCCCTTGTTGAGCATCGGCTTGTTGATCAGGTCGAATCCTGTCAGATCGGTTTCGACCGGTGCAGCGAAATCAGTTGATTTGCTCATCGGATATTCCTTCATGGCCGCGAAGAGGCCAGTCGATGGCGACCGCGGCCGGCCGTCGCCATCGAATCTACGATAGATTCAGGATCAGACCACGGTCGCTACGTAGGGCTTGACCATCTTCGCCGGGTCGACCACGCGGTCGAATTCCGCCTCACTGACAAAGCCGAGAGAGAGGGCCGCCGCCTTCAGCGTCAGATCCTGCTCCATCGCGTGGTGGGCGATCTTCGACGCCTTGTCGTAGCCGATGACCGGCGCGAGCGCCGTTACGAGCATCAGCGAGCGCTCGACGTATTCGGCGATCTTCTTGCGGTTCGGCTGCGTGCCTTCTACGAGGAACTTGCGGAAGTTGGTGCAGCCGTCGGTCAGCAGGGTCACCGACTGGGTGATATTCGCGATCATCAGCGGCTTATAGACATTCATCTCCAGATAGCCGCCGGCGCCGCCGAAGCCAACAGCCACGTCGTTCGCCATGACCTGGACCGCCAGCATCGTCAACGCCTCGGCCTGGGTCGGGTTCACCTTGCCGGGCATGATCGATGAGCCGGGCTCGTTCTCCGGGATGACGAGCTCGGCGAAGCCGGCGCGCGGGCCGCAGGCCAGGAGCCGGACGTCGTTGCCGATCTTGTAGAGCGAGGCGGCAAGCGTCCGCAGCGTGCCCGAGAGCTGGATGAGCGCGTCGTGCGCACCCTGTACCGTGAACTTGTTGGGCGCGCTCACGAAAGGCAGGCCGGTAAGCTTCGCGATCCCGGCCGTGGCCGCCTCTGCAAACCCTGGGGCGGCGTTGATGCCGGTGCCGACTGCTGTGCCGCCGAGCGCCAGGCGATAGACGCTCTTCAGCGCGTCGTCGAGACGCTCCAGATTCTCTGCGAGCATGCCGGCATAGCCCGACCATTCCTGGCCCAAGGTCAGCGGTGTCGCATCCTGCATGTGGGTGCGGCCGATCTTGACGATGTCCTGCCATTCGGCTGCCTTGGCCGCGATCGCGTCGTGAAGCGCCACGACGGCCGGGATCAGCCGCTGCTTCACGCCGACTGCCGCCGCGATGTACATCGCCGATGGAAAGCTGTCGTTCGATGATTGCGACATGTTGACGTGATCGTTCGGATGGACCGGTGCCTTGCTGCCGACGGCGGTGCCGGCGAGCTGGCAGCAGCGGTTCGAGATCACCTCATTCATGTTCATGTTGAACTGTGTGCCGCTGCCGGTCATCCAGACGTGGAGCGGGAACATGTCGTGATGCTGGCCGGCCAGGATCTCGTCGCACACCTGAACGATGCGTCCGTGGATCGTGGCGTCGAGCCGCCCGCCCGCGTGGTTCGCGCCGGCCGCGGCTTTCTTCAGCGTAGCGTAGGCCGCGATCATCTCGCGCGGCATGAGGTCCCGACCGATGCTGAAATGCGCGAGGGACCGCTGGGTCTGGGCGCCCCAGAGCTTGTCTGCGGGTACACGCACTTCGCCGAGACTGTCGGTTTCAATGCGGACTTCGGTCATGTCGATCCTCTTGAATTTGGCGCGGTCGGTAGGCGGCAGCGCGCCGGACCTTACCGCTGAACACACGGTAGCTGATCGCCCGCGTGAGCGAGCATCGCCGGGAATATGAACAGGCTTTCGCCCCAGAACGTGAAGGCGCCTCCATTAGAGGTCGCCGCGCGTTGAAAGACAGATCAAGCGTCCACACAAACAACATATAACGTCGTGCTCAGGCAAGACATTGCATATTCATGTAGTCCGGAGCACGTCCAGGTGCCTGTCCTCGTTGCTCAACAAGCGTTGAGCGCCAATAACGTCATGGGATTGAGTCCAGATTCATGTAATAGACGTCATTGGTCTTGCTAACTATCATCAAAGCAATCCGGCACTCTCAGCCGTTCAATGCAGTTACTACGGCACGCTCGATGTGACTGCGGTCCGGAGGAACGTCCTGCCGGGCAATTCACGACAACCGATTCAACAACCCGTTTTGGAGAGATGGCATGGTTTCAAAAGCGCTAATGGCTGTTTTCCTTGCCGCTTGCGCCGCAGCTACCGCGCAAGCAGCATCCGCGGAGGTGGTGGGCGATCAGCCGATCGGAATAACGGTTGCGGAAGCGGATGCTATCGTTTCCGGGTGGAGCATCAAGCGTTCGATCCTCGGCAAGCCTGTCTTCAACGAGAATGCCGGGAAGGTAGGCACGGTCTACGATATCGTCGTTGCGCCGGACAAGTCGGTTTCGTATGCCATCATCGACGCACAGGGATTCATTGGAATACCTCGTCACGATGTGGCGGTTCCCGTCGATCAACTGGATTTCGTCGATGGCAAGCTCGTTTTGCGCGGGGCGACGCGTGACGCACTCAAGGCAATGCCTGCGTTCCAATACGCGAAACTACCTGCGATACCGAAGCAGCGAGGCGCATACCAGCATCAGTGACATCTGCCGGTGCCGATATCAGGTCGGACAGTAGCCGCCGCAGTCCCGTTTCTAGTCGTAATGAACAGGAGCGGCACGTTCCTCCAGCGAACCAACGAGTGCGAAAAGCGCTGATCTCTTCACTTCAGTGGAAGTCTCGCTTGAAACGGGCCGGTCGGCTCTGGTGTGACCAGGGCCGGCGAGGCAAACGGAATCCGCTTTTTTGCGAGGTACACGAATGTTTTGGGACAAGAAGCTGACGCAGTGGGTAGAAGAAGTAAAAACGAAGGCGAATCTTCCGGCGCGACTCGTGCTGTGGGACGGCCAGCAACATGACTTCGGGCAGTTCGCCGAGCCTCAGGTCACGCTGCATGTCAAGAGCGCCACGGCGCTGCCGTATCTGCTCGAACCGAGCCTCGACAATCTGGGCGAGGCGTACGTGAAGGGCAAGATCGACATCGAAGGCAAGCTGTCGGACATCGTCAACATCGGCTATTCGCTCGCACGCAGCACGGTCAGGAGCGCAAGCAAGCTGGCGCGCGTGCGGCGCTACTTCAATCACTCGAAGTCGTCGGACAGGAAAGCGATCCAATATCACTACGACGTCTCGAACGAGTTCTACAAGCTGTGGCTCGACGAGAACATGGTGTACTCGTGTGCGTACTTCGAGAATGGCAATGAAGATCTCGCCACCGCGCAAATCAGGAAAATCGACCACATCCTTACCAAGATCCAGGTGCAGCCCGGTCAGCGCCTGCTCGACATCGGCTGCGGCTGGGGTGCGCTCGTGCTGCGTGCCGCGCAGAAATTCGGCGCGCAGTGCGTCGGCGTGACGCTGTCGCAGAACCAGTTCGATCTCGCCACGGCGCGCGTCAAGGCGGCCGGGCTGGAGGACAGGATCGAAATCCGCCTGCAGGACTATCGCGACGTCGAGGGCCAGTTCGATCGCATCACGAGCGTCGGGATGTTCGAGCACGTCGGGCGCAAGAATCTGCCAGGCTACTTCCAGAAGATCCACGATCTGCTCGCCGACGACGGCGTGGCGATGAACCACGGCATTACGTCGACCGATTACGACAGCGGCGAGACGGCGCTCGGCGGCGGCGAATTCATCGACCGCTATGTGTTCCCGGACGGCGAACTGCCGCATATCAGCCTTGCGCTCGAATCGATGCAGCGCGGCGGGCTCGAAGCGGTCGATGTTGAAAACCTGCGCCGTCACTATGCGCAAACGCTCAACATCTGGGCGGAGACCTACGATGCAAAAGCGGAAGAGGCGAAGAAGCTTGTCGACGACGAGAAGTTCCGCATCTGGCGCGTGTATCTCGCGGGTTGCGCGTATGCGTTCGAGAACGACGACGTGTCGATCTATCAGGTCGTATGCCGCAAGGCCGGACGCAACGCGAAAACGCTGCCGTGGTCGCGGCAGTACATGTACGCCGGCAGATAGCAGCGACCGCCGTTTCCTGCTGGAGCATGGGCGCCGGAATCGCGGAACGACTTCGAACCACTCGTGAGAGTTCGTTCCGGTGAAATCGGTGCAGGGTAGGGCCGGCCCAGAATCAACAGCCCGTCAGCAACGTTGCAGGCCGTCATGACGGCTCCGTGAATGATGTGATGTGGAATGGCGGCGCGGATCAATCGCCCGCATGTGCGTCGCCGACCACCTTGCCGCGAAAGATGTAGTACTGGTAAAGGTTATAGCCGATCATCACGGGAAAGATCAGGCCGATGCCGGCGAGCATGAACGCGAGCGTGCGCGAATCGGAAGCGGCTTCGACGATGCCGAGCTTGCCGGGCACGAAGTCGGGGAACAGGCTCACCGCGAGACCGACGAACGACACGATGAAGAGGGCCACCGCGCCGCGGAACGGACCGCGCGCCGCGCCAAGATAGAGCGATGTCATGATGAAGGCGAACGCAAGCGCTGCTGCGAGGCCGAGCGCGATCAGCACATGCATGACGCCCGGCTGCGACCAGCGGTCGAGGCCGACGCCACTGAAGAACCAGGTCGCAGCAGTCAGCAGCACTGCGGCGGCAGCCGTCAGGATCGCGCTCAGCAACGCCATGCGCCGTGCCCATTGCTCGATCATGCCGACAGTCTTGTTCACCAGATACGTCGCGCCCAGCAACGCATAGCCCGCGACGACGCCGATCGCTGCCACGACGATGAACGCCCTGTTCCACTCGCCCGGCACGAGACCCGTGATGACCTTGCCGAGCACGACGCCTTGCGCGAGCGCCGCGATCAGGCTGCCGATGCCGAACACCTTGTCCCACAGCGGACCGTACTCAGCGCTATGACGGAATTCGATCGTGGCCCCGCGCATGATGAGCCCGGCGATCAGCGCCATGACGGGCAGATAGAGGTCCTGCATCAGTTGTGCGTAGGCGATGGGAAACGCGCCAAACAGTCCGCCGCCGAGCACGACCAGCCATGTTTCGTTGGCGTCCCATACATGCCCGATCGACTGGACCATGACGTCGCGATCCGTGCGCTGTGAGCGCATCAGACTGAGAATGCCGACGCCGAGATCGAAGCCGTCTGTGACAACGTAGAACACCAGCATCAGGCCGAGCAGGCAGAACCAGATATAGGCCAGCAGCGAATGGGTAGAGCTATCCATGAGACAACCTCGTGAGCTCGGTACGCGGCATCAGTAGCCGGAAATGGGGGGCGTGGTCGTCGTGGCGGAAGCGCCGCGCGCGGTGACGTTGGCGGGCGGCGCGCTGGTCAGATCGGGGCCTTTGCGCAGCCAGCGGCGCGCGAGGACGAAGAACGTGACGAACAGCACGACATAGAACGCGAAGAACATCGTCATGCTGAGCGAGACCGACGTCGCGGCCACGCTCGATACCGCCTGATTCGTGCGCAGCAGTCCATAGACCACCCACGGCTGACGTCCCACTTCGCGGACGATCCAGCCCGCCTCGACGGCGACATAAGGCAGCGGTATGCACAGCACCCAGGCAAGCAACAGCCTGCGTTGCGCAAGCAGCGCATCGAGGCTGCCGCGCGTCTTACGCAGCGCGTACGCCGTCCAGAACGCGAGCAACATGAAAGCGAAGCCGATCCCCGCCATCAAGCGGAAGGCGTAGTAGAGCAGCGGAATCATCGGCGGCTGGTCTTCGGGCTTGAAGTCGGTGAGACCCTTTACGTGGCCGTGCAGCGAGTGCGTGCCGAGGACGCTCAGCATGCCGGGGATTTCCAGCGACCAGTCGTTGCGTTGCGCCTTCTGATCGGGCCATGCGAGCAGCGACCACGACGCGCCCGTGCCCGGCGGGTTGGTGTGCCAGTGGCCTTCGATTGCCGCGCCCTTTGCGGGCTGCGTTTCGAACACGCTCACGCCGCTCGAATCACCGAGCCAGATCTGCAGCGGCGCAACAAAGACGAGCATGGCGAGCGCGATCTTGAACGAACGCGCGAAGAACTCGGGCTGGCGCTTGCGAAAGAGGTTCCATGCTGAGATGCCCGCGATCACGAACATGCCTGTTTCGATTGCCGCGACCCACATGTGCGACACGCCCCACACCATGTCGGGATTGAAGATCGCGGCGACATAGTCGGTCACCTCGATCTTGCCCTTGACGACGGCATAGCCCGCCGGCGTCTGCATCCACGAATTGGCGACCATGATCCAGAACGCCGAGATGCTCGAACCGAGCGCGACCATCGCCGTCGCAAACAGATGGACGCCGCGCGGCACGCGTCCCCAGCCGAGCAGCATGATACCGACGAACCCCGCTTCGAGCATGAAGGCCATCGCGCCCTCGAAGCCGAGGATATTGCCGATGAACTGGCCGCTGTACTGCGAGAAGCCCGCCCAGTTGGTGCCGAACTGGAACTCCATCGGAATGCCGCTGACCACGCCGACTGCGAAGTTCAGCGCCAGCAGCCTGCTCCAGAAACGCGCGTGCCGGTAGTACATCACGTCGCCTGTCTTGATCCACAGCGCTTCGATCAGCACGAGGAACGCGGAGAGGCTGATCGTCAGGATCGGCCAGAGGATGTGAAAGACTGCCGTCATCGCGAACTGCGCGCGCGACAGGTCGAGAACATGATCAGGCATGGTGGGGCTCCTCGCCTTGCAGGGCGACTGCACGCGTCGCCGAATCAGGGCCCACGGCGGCGGCACGCACCACTTTCACGGGCACGGATTTGTATGACGGCGTGCGGCTCTGCGGGTCGAACGCGTAGAGCGGCACGAGAGGATTCACTTCGGGGTAGTACGCGCCGCAACAGCCGTCGGGCAGCGAATACTCGACCACCTTGAAGCTGCGGATGATGCGCTCGATGCCATCCGTCGAAAGCGCGACGATATCGACGCGCTCGCCCGGATGCAGTCCGCGCTTTTCCAGTTCGCGCTGGTTCATGAACACGACGTCGCGTTGTCCGAACACGCCGCGATAGCGGTCCGAGTGCGAATAAAGCGTGGTGTTGTACTGATCGTGGCTACGCATCGTCGTGAGCCAGAGCGCTTCGGGGTCGTTGTGCCAGGGGTTTTCGTCGAGCCCCTTGAAGACGAGGAAATTGGCGCGGCCCGTTGGCGTGGCCCACACGCGTTCGCGCGCCGTCGATGCGAGATGGAAGCCGCCCGGCACGCGGATGCGCTCGTTGTACGCCTGGAAGATGGGGAACACGACTTCGAGCGCATCGCGGATACGGTCGTAGTTCGCGACCATGTGTTCCCAGGGCACGCGGGATTTTTTGCCGAGCGTCGCGCGCGCGATGCCCGCGACGATGGCCGGCTCGCTCAGCAGATGCGGCGAAGCGGGTTCGTTGCGGCCTGCGGACGCGTGCACCATCGACATCGAATCTTCGACGGTGATCGATTGCGGACCATCCGCCTGAATGTCGATCTCCGTGCGGCCGAGGCATGGCAGGATCAGCGCATCCTTGCCGTGCACGAGATGGCTGCGGTTGAGTTTCGTCGCGATGTGCACCGTCAGGTCGAGCTTGCGGATGGCCGCCTGCACACGGACCCAGTCGGGAATCGCCGCCGCGAAATTGCCGCCCAGCGCGATGAAAACCTTTGCGTCGCCTCGGATCATCGAGTCGATCGTCGCAATCACATCGTGGCCGTGGCCTTCCGGCGCGCGGAACCCGAAGGCGCGCTCGATACCTTCAATCAGTTGCGTCGACGGCTTTTCCGTGATGCCGACCGTGCGGTTGCCCTGCACGTTCGAATGTCCGCGTACGGGGCAAATGCCGGCGCCCGGCCGTCCGACGTTGCCGCGCAGCAGCGCGAGGTTTGCGATCTGCTGCACGTTCTCCGTGCCGCGATGATGCTGCGTAATGCCCATCCCATAGACGAGGATCGCGTTCTTCGCCTGCATGTAGATCTGTGCCGCGTTCTCGATGTCGGCGCGCGAGAGACCCGAGTGCCGCTCGATGGCGTCCCACGAAGTCGCGCGCAGGTCGCCCAGCAGCGCTTCGATGCCGTGCGTGTGGCCCTGAATGAATTCAATGTCAAGGATGCGTGGCACGTCGGCGGCAAGCGCGGCGTCGTCGGCTTCGACGATGGCCTTCATCATCCCCTTGAGCACTGCGGCGTCGCCGCCGACACGTACCTGGTACAGGAAGGTGCTGATAGGGGTATAGCCGAGCGTCGCCATTTCGATCGGATTCTGCGGCGAAGCGAACCGTTCCAGCGCGCGCTCGCGAAACGGATTGAACGACACGATCTTCGCGCCGCGCCGCGACGCCGAATGAAGGTTGCTCATCATCCGTGGACTGTTGGTGCCGGGGTTTTGTCCGAAGATGAAGATCGCGTCGGCATGCTCGAAGTCTTCGAGCAGGACCGTGCCTTTGCCGACGCCGATCGATTGCGGCAGGCCGACGCTCGTTGCTTCGTGGCACATGTTCGAGCAGTCGGGGAAATTGTTGCTGCCGAATTCGCGGACAAAGAGTTGATAGAGGAACGCGGCTTCGTTCGACGCGCGGCCCGACGTGTAGAAATCGGCCTGATCGGGATGATCAAGCGCATTCAGGTGGCGGCCCACGAGCGTGAACGCATCTTCCCAGTTGATCGGCAGATAGCGATCCGATGCGCGGTCATAGGCCATCGGATGCGTGACGCGTCCGACCATTTCGAGGTCGTAGTCGTCCCATGCGGTGAGTTCGGACACGCTGTGCGCGGCGAAGAACTCCGGCGTGCAGCGGTTCGCCGTCGCTTCCCACGCGACTGCCTTTGCGCCGTTCTCGCAGAACTCGAACGACGACGTGTGCTTCGGGTCGGGCCACGCGCAGCCAGGACAGTCGAAGCCTTCCGGCTGATTCATATCCAATAGCGTCTTCGTGCCGGAGACGGCGATGCCTTGAAGCGCGAGCGCTTCGCCTGTTGCCTTGAGCGCGCCCCAACCGCCTGCAGGGTCGCTGTAGATGCGGACTACTTTCTTTTTGCCCATGTCTGTTTTCCTGTACCAGTTCAAAAAGAGCCCGAGGGGGGCTCCATCCCGACTGGTTTGCGGACCTCGTATGCCTGGAATAGCTGCGAACACAAGGCTGCCAGCGCAGCCAGATTCACGGCCTGATGTGGATACTCAACCTCGCCAGCGTTGAGTACGTCGTCCAGTACTGGAGCAAGACGACGCAGTTGCAGGAAAGTAGTCGCGTCGAGTTTCATCTCGGCATACTCCTGTGATCGGTCCGTGCAGATCAAAACCAGTGCATGGATGGATATGGGCGGTTGCGTTTCGCTGGAGATTCGAAAATTCTGCAGGGAGCGCTGTGTCTGCGCCTCCCACAAGCGCTCGTTCGGCGCGGTGATCTATCCGAACGTGTCGCGCTCCATTCTCGTGCTTTCGATCATCGTTCCCTCCATGTCGTGACCTCATCAGGCGATGGTCGCCCGGATCCGATGGCAGTCGGTCTACAAATCACAGCTCGCCGTCGACGGTCAGACGAATGGCCGGCGGCAGCATTCCAAAGAGACGCTTCGATGTTAGTTGGTGGGGAGCAGCGACGGCTATTACATGAATCTGGAATCGACCCAGCGAGGCTATTGGCGCTCGACACTTGTTGAACAACAAGGCCAGGCACCAACGGGCCTCTGACTACATAAACATGCACTACATAAACATGCAATGTCTCGGTCGAGCACAACGCTATATCTTGTTTCTGTGGACGCTTGCCTTGCCGATGCAACGTCGACTGAACTCTTCCCCTAACTGGACGCTGGCGCGGTTGCCTTCGTGCAACCGTGCGGGTCCCTCGCATTCTCGCGAAATGGAGCTACTCATGGCCTATGAACTGTTGACGCCTGACACGTGCGCACTCGCGCTTATCGACCACCAGCCGCAGATGTTCTTCGGCACGCACTCGCACGAGCGCACGACCATCCTGCACAACGTCCAGATCCTCGCGAAGAGCGCGAAGCTTTTCAAGGTGCCGACCGTTCTGACGACGGTCGCCGCCGATTCTTTTAGCGGCCATCTGTTGCCGGAATTGCAATCGGTATTTCCGGAGACGAAGCCGATCGATCGCACGTCGATGAACTCATGGGAAGACAAGGGATTTCGCGACGCGATCAAGGCGACAGGCCGCAAGAAGATCGTGATCGCCGGTCTGTGGACGGAAGTGTGTGTCGCTTTCCCGACCGTGCAGATGCTTGCCGAAGGCTTTGAGATCTACGTGCCGACGGACGCCTGCGGCGACATCACCGAAGAAGCCCATGAGCGTGCCGTGCAGCGTGTCGTCCAGGCGGGCGCGGTGCCGATGACGTCGGTGCAGTTCATGTGCGAACTGCAACGCGACTGGGCGCGTGGCGAAACGTACGACGGCGCCATGGAGATCTTCAAGGCGCACACCTCGTATGGCATCGGCGTGCGCTATGCGAAGCAGATTCTCGGCGGGCACGCGAGCGAGGCGGGCTGATCGGACCTGATCGCCCCACGCATTCCCACACCATGCTTTCACGCGCGACGCCGCTGTCGTCGCGCGTGAGATGCGCCTGAGCACGACCAAGGAGAGCGACGATGACCGCATCTATTCGGCCCACCCGCATTGCGGACATAGTGATCTATAACGGCAAGATTGCGACGCAGGACGACAAGCGGTCGTTCGTCACTGCGCTCGCCATCGCGAAAGGCGTGATTGTCGCGAGCGGCAACGATCACGACATGATGCAATGGGCGAACGATTCCACGCGCCGCATCGATTTGAAGGGACGCACCGTCGTTCCCGGTCTCAACGATTCGCATCTTCACGTCATTCGCGGCGGTTTGAATTTCAATCTGGAACTGCGCTGGGATGGCGTGCCGTCGCTGCGCGACGCGCTCGACATGCTGCGCGCGCAGGTTGCGCGCACGCCTGCGCCGCAGTGGGTGCGCGTCGTCGGCGGATGGAACGAATTTCAGTTCGCGGAGAAGCGTGGGCCGACGCTCGAAGAGATCAACGCGATCGCGCCCGATACGCCCGTCTTCATCCTGCACCTCTATGACAGCGCGCTGCTGAACGCAGCGGCGCTGCGCGCGGTCGGCTATGACCGCGACACACCGAATCCACCCGGCGGCGAAATCCAGCGCGACCGTCGCGGCAATCCAGCGGGCATGCTGATCGCGCGTCCGAATGCGGGCCTGCTGTACGCGACGCTTGCCAAAGGACCGAAGCTCCCGTTCGACGATCAGCTGAACTCGTCGCGCCAGTTCATGCGCGAGCTGAACCGGCTCGGCGTGACAAGCGCTATCGATGCGGGCGGCGGCTATCAGGCGTATCCCGACGACTACGCGGTCATTATGGAGCTCGCAAAGCACAACGAACTGACGGTACGCATCGCCTACAACCTGTTCACGCAGAACGCGAAGAAGGAAATCGAAGACTTCGCGAGGTGGGTCAAGGTCACAAAGCCCGGCGACGGCGACGACTTTCTGAAAATGAACGGCGCAGGCGAAATGCTCGTGTTCTCCGCCGCGGACTTCGAAGATTTTCTGGAGCCGCGTCCCGACCTTCCGGGCGCGATGGAAAGCGAACTCGAAGCCGTCGTGCGGCTGCTCGTGCAAAATCGCTGGCCGTTCCGGCTGCATGCAACTTACGACGAATCGATCGAACGCTTTCTCAACGTGTTCGAGCGCGTCAATCGGGACACGCCGTTCGACGGTCTGCGCTGGTTCTTCGACCACTGCGAAACCATCTCGGCGCGCAATATCGAACGCATTGCCGCGCTGGGCGGCGGCATCGCCGTCCAGCACCGGATGGCGTATCAGGGCGAATACTTTATCGCCCGCTATGGCGCCGAAGCCGCCGCGCGCACGCCGCCTGTGCGGCAGATGCTGGCGGCGGGGCTGCCCGTCGGCGCGGGGACGGACGCGACGCGCGTCGCGAGCTTCAATCCGTTCGTTTCGCTGTATTGGCTCGTTTCGGGACGCACGGTGGGCGGCACGCCGATGTACGCGGCGCAGGACCGGCTGGATCGCATGGAGGCGTTGCGCCGCTATACGGTCGGCAGCGCATGGTTCTCGAACGACGAGACGAAGAAGGGCGCGCTCGTGCCTGGCCAGCTCGCCGATTTAGCGGTGCTCTCGGACGACTATTTCACGATCGACGAAGACGACATCAAGCATCTGACCTCGGTGCTGACGGTGGTCAACGGCCGCGTCGTCTACGCTGCCGACGAGTTCGAAACGTTCGGCCCGCCCGCGTTGCCCGTCAGCCCGACGTGGTCGCCCGTCACGGAGTACGGCGGCTATGCGCGCTATCGTCCCATGGCGTCGTTGCAGCAGTCGTGCCACGACGCGTGCGTGAACCTGTGCGGCGTGCATCGTCATGCGCATGCGTGGGCGTGGCGCAGCAACGTGCCCGCCAGCGACGCGAACGCGTTCTGGGGCGCGCTCGGTTGCAGCTGCTTTGCGTTCTAGGTGCAAGCAGGCTATGAACCGATCGCGATTGGCGGCGCGGGCCGCTACCGGATTGCGCTGCGGCCGCATGCGTCCGGGCGACGGCAGACCTGAGCGGCGCATAAGGAGTGAACCATGCCATATCTGATTTCATTGGGGGCGGGCCTCGTAGTCGGCTTGCTGTATTACCTCGTGCGCGTGCAATCGCCCGCGCCGCCGCTGATCGCGCTCGCGGGGCTGCTCGGCATTGTCATTGGCGAGCATGCGATTCCGTTCGTGCAGGCGCAGATACGCACGCCCGATGCGCAAACCCAAAGCGCGCCGACCGTCGCCGGCAGCAAGCAGACTTCGTCATGCAGCGAGGATCAGTAGGCGCGGATGCGCGGCTCGCGGCGCACCCGCTCGATCACGTGCCCGGCGAGGACACGTGGCTGGCCTTGACAGCGGGCTATGTCGATACGTTCGGCTTCGTCGCGCTGTTCGGCCTTCTCACCGCGCACGTCACGGGCAACTTCATCATGATCGGCTCGGAACTCGCAGGCGCGGGGCATGGCCTGCTGATCAAGTGGCTCGCGTTTCCCGCATTCGTCGCGGGAATCGTGTTCGCTCGCGTGCTCGACAACAGCTTGCTTAATCGCGGACATGGCGTGCGCGCATGCGCGTTGTATGTGCTGCAGGCAGCGCTGCTGGCGGGCTACATGGCTGTGGGCGAGCTGGCCGCGCCCGTCACCGATGCCGACGCGCCGATATCCATCGCCTGCGGCCTGCTCGGCGCAGCGGCGATGGGCGTGCAAAACGCGCATGGGCGGCTGACAGCGCGTTCCGTCGTCCCAAACACGGTGATGACGGGCAACGTCACGCAGGCCGTGATCGACGCATTCGATCTGCTGTTTTCGGCCGACGACCTGGAAGCGCGGCACGCGGCGCGCACCCGGTTGCTGCGCACGATGCCGCCCGTCGCCGGTTTTGCATTGGGCGCGTGTGCAGGCGCGGCGGGATATCTGTTCGCGTCATTCTGGGCGCTGCTGTTGCCGCTCGTTGCGTTATGCGTGCTCGCTGTGCTGGCGCGCAAGACAAGCGCGCCGCAAGTCGGAATCTGATTGCGCCGCGCAAGGCTGCGGCCTCCATCATCAGCAAGGAGTGTTCTTATGAGTACCGTCAAGATGTGTCGATTGTTGCGGGCCGCCGTTGTGTCGATCGCGGCGCTCGGCGTGGCGCTGGCCGGCTCGCCGGCTTTCGCCGAGGCCGACTATCAGAACGCGGGCAAGAGCCCACCCGTCGTGTCGGTCGGCCCGCAATACGACACGACGCACGTTTATGTGGCGAGCCAGGACATCGACGCATTCGTCGACAGCTTTGTCGCGACGTTCGGCGGCAAGGCTTCGCAGCGCGCCGTGTTCACGGTCACGCCGACGCCGAGCAAGACGGCTTCGCAATACGTGCAGACGCCTGTCGGCATGCTGTCGGTGTTCGCGTTCCAGACGCCGATACCGTATCCGTTCGGCAGCGAGCGCACGGGCTATCTCGTCACCGACATGGACAAGGCGGTTCGCGCGGCACGCGCAGCGGGTGCGGACGTGACCGTCGATACGTTCGACGATCCGATCGGCAAGGATGCGATCATCCAGTGGCCCGGCGGCCTGAACATGCAGCTGTACTGGCACTCGAAAGCGCCTGCGTATGGCCCGCTCGAGACGGTGCCCGACAATCGCGTCTATGTGTCCGCGCAATCCGCGAATAACTTCATCAGGCGCTTCCTGCGCTTCTCGCGCGGCAAGGTTGTGTCCGACAACCGCCATGTGGACGGCAGCGAAATCGGCCGGCCCGGCGAGACGATCCGGCGCGCGCGCATCACGTCCGGCTTCGGCAACATGCTCGTGTTCGTGACGGACGGCAAGCTGCCTTATCCGTTCGGCCGCGAGATGACGGGTTATCAGGTTGCCGATCTCGACGCGACGCTTGCGAAGGCGCAGGGCGCCGGCGTGAAGGTGTTGTCGCCCGCGAATCGCACGGTCGAAGGGCGCACGGCAATGGTCGAGTTTCCCGGCGGCTATGTCGCCGAGATTCACGAACTGAGCAAATGACGATGCATCCATCGTTAAGACGCAAGGTGTCGACGGCGGCCACGCTCGCCGCGCTGGCGGTGTGCGGTTTGACGGATGCGGGCGATGTGTCTGCTGCCGAAGGCGCTGCGGATGGTGGCGCGGCCGTCGTATCCGCGGCTCAATGCACCGCGAAGCGGCCGTCGCCCCTGTCGTTCAACCGCTGGCAGGAGGACTGGTCGGTGCTGGCGAATCCGTGCGTGCCGCGCAAGCCGTTCGACGCGCTCAAGTACATCCCGCTCGGCGGCGATCCGTCGACGTATCTGTCGCTCGGCGCGAACCTGCGCGAGCGCTTCGAGCTGAACAACACGCCGCTCTTCGGGCTCGGGAGCGCGCAGCCCGACAGCTACGTGATCCAGCGTGCCGAAGTGCATGCCGATGCTCGCATCGGTCAGCATGTGCAGGCGTTCTTTCAACTCGAGGATGCGCGGCCCTTCGGCAAGAACATGGTGACGCCCGTCGACAAGGACCAGCTAGACATCGAGCAGGCGTTTGTCGCCTACGTACAGGGCGTCGGCGGCGGCACATTCAAGGCGCGCGTCGGCCGCCAGGAGATGGCGTTCGACTTGCAGCGGTTTGTGTCGGTGCGCGACGGTCCGAACGTGCGTCAAGCATTCGATGCGTTGTGGGCCGACTACGAAATCGACAAGTGGCGCTTCATCGGCTATATGACACAGCCGGTGCAGTACCGCGATGCCGGGGTGTTCGACGATGTGTCGAACCGGCACCTCACGTTCAGCGGCGTGCGCGTCGAACGCAAGGACACGGGACCGGGCGATCTGTCCGCGTATTGGTCGCGCTACAACCGCGACAACGCGCAATTTCTCGATGCGACGGGCACCGAGCATCGCGATGTATTCGACGTGCGTTACGCGGGCAAGGTCGCGCCGTTCGACTGGGACGCGGAAACGATGCTGCAGACGGGGCACGTCGGCAAGAGCACGATTGGCGCGTGGGCGTTCGGGCTGCTCGGCGGCTATACGTTCGCGTCGGTGGCGGGCTCGCCGCGGGTTGGCTTGCAGGTGGATGGCGCATCGGGCGACCGGCATCCCGGCGATGGGCGTGTGGAAACGTTCAATCCGCTCTTTCCCAACGGCTACTACTTCACGCTGGCGGGATACACCGGCTACAGCAACCTGATTCACGTGAAGCCGTCGATCACGTTCAAGGTGTCGCCGAAGGTCACGTTAATGACGGCGCTTGGTCTTCAGTGGCGCGCGACGGCAGCCGATGCGATCTACGGTCAGGGGATGGCTGTGGTGCCCGGCACGGCAGGGAAGGGAACGCGCTGGACCGGGATGTATGCGCAGGTTCGCGCCGACTGGCTCGTTAGCTCGAACGTTGCACTCGCGCTGGAAGCGGTGCACTTCCAGGTCGGCGATTCGATCCGCGCGCTGGGGGCGCGCAACGCGGACTACGTGGGCGTCGAAGCGAAGTTCGGATGGTGACCCGACGCGTCGCGCCCGACGAGTTGCGCGCTTGAAGCCCCGGATGCATTATTTGGCGCTCACCTCCTGCCGGGAAATCTGGACAGGTAAGACCGGCAGGACGACGCGGAAGGTTGCTCCGTAGCCCTCATTATTGGCAGCAGTAAGACTACCCTCATGAGCTTCGATAATGGAGCGAGACACCGCAAGCCCGATGCCCATTCCCTTGGTCTTGGTCGTGACGAACGCGTCGAATATGCTGTCGCCACCGACGATGCCCGAACCGTTATCGATGACCTCGAGCAGCACGGAGCGGTCGTCAAGCGAGCTTGCAGTAATGAGAATCTTAGGTGTGCGTCCCGAGCTTTCCGTGGCATCCATCCCGTTCGAGATAAGGTTAAGAAGGACCTGCTGAATCTGTATCTGGTCTACGAACACTGGAGGCAGGCTATCGGGCAAGTCGAACTCGATGTCGGCGGTACGCCTGGCTTCGTCTTCCCGTAGCAGTCGTACGGCTTCGAGGACCATGTCTTTCACATTCCGTTCCCGCTTCCGGAATGTCTGCCGCTGGAACAGTGCGCGGATGCTTTGCATCGTCTCGTCAGCGGAACGGGCATCTCGAACGACGCTTTCCACGGAAGCCCTGGCTTCGCTCAGATTTGGCGGAGACGATGCGAGCCACCGTTTGCAAGCCTGCGCATTAGCGATAACGGACGTGAGAGGCTGATTGAGTTCGTGCGCGATGGACGCGGAGAGTTCTGCGACCGTGGCAATCCGGGTTGCCCGTGCGAGTTCAGTTTGAGTCTGTCTGAGCCGGTCCTCCGCGCGCTTCCGTTCGTCAATATCAAGACTGAGTCCATACCATTGGACAATGTTTCCATTGCGGTCTCTCATGGCTTCAGCGGTGTGCTGGTACCATCGATAAACACCGTCTTTTCGGCGAATCCGGGCAACGTGGCAGTGCGGTTCGCCAGTCTCGATCGAGTGTGTCCACGCTTGAACCAGGCTGTCCAGGTCGTCAGGATGGAAGGTCTTCTGATAGCCGACGCCTGCGAGCTGCGAAACATCCAGGCCAAGAAATTCAGAGGTTTTCCGATTGATGTAAGTGAGCCCTCCTTGTGGGTCATTGCACCAGAGCATGGCCGGGATGGTGTCGATAATCTCGCGTAGCTGGTGCTCGCGCTGTTCGAGCGCTGCTTCCGTTTGTTTGAGATCGCTGATGTCCGTACATACGCCGTACCAGTGTAGAACCCGCCCGCTTTCGTCGCGAAACGGTTCGCCGCGAACGAGGTACCAATGCAGTTTCCCATCGGCGCCAGTAACCTGATACGTGTCCTGGTACGACGCACCTTCGTCGACAGCTTGCTTCCGGCGCGAGCGGACACGAAGACGGTCAGCTTCCGGGACGAGGTTAAGTAACATTTCTTTGTCAATTTCTTCCCCGCTCTTTCCCATGAACGTTAGCATTTGCCGATTCCATCTGTCGATTTCTCCTTGCGGTGTGGCCCTCCAGATCATCGCGGGCAATGCGTCTACGAGCCTTCGCAAATTAAGCTCTTCCGTGCGAAGGACCTCCTGGGCTAACTGTCGCTCGTGGATATCCGTCGAAAGACCATACCAGTTCACGATTTGGCCGTTGGCATCCCGCATGGGAGTGCCTTTGCATTGAAACCAGCGATACGTGTTGTCGGCCGCGCGGAGCCGATGGACCCGGTCGTAAGGTCTCCCGCTATCGAGGGAATCTTGCCAGGCTTCAATTGTTGACGCAGAGTCATCTGGGTGCACCAGGTGAAGCCAGCCGCTCGCTGTCAAATCATCGAGCCGTAGTCCAGTGTAGTCTTCAGCTTGCCTGTTCACATATTCCAGGCGGCCATGGGCGTTCGTACGCCAGAGCAGGCCAGGAACAGTCTCTGTCAGCCAGTTCAGTTGAACTTCACGTTCACGAATGACCTCTTTGGACCTGTAAAGATCATCAATGTCGATGGTCACGGAATACCACTTGTAGACACTTCCGTCATCGTTAAAGTAGGGAACGGAACGCGTGTGACGCCATCGATAATTACCGTCGCGGTCTGCCCATCGGTAGGTAGTATCGTGCGCGCTCTTTTCCTGAACAGAGCGAAGATGCCCCTCCTTTACCCTGTCGCGGTCATCGGGGTGAATGAAACTCAGATAGCCGAGACTTTGTATGCCTTCAAGCGTAGTTCCCGTTTCCTCAAGTGTCTGCTGACTGATGAAGTCGAAATCGTGCTCTGTCCGGCTCGCGAAGCGGCCCGGTAATCGGTGGAGGAGTTCTCTGGCTTCTGTCTCAGTTGCCGCTAATGCCTGTTGAGCCTTGATGGTCTCTTCGATTTCTATTCCGACGAGGTACCAGTTGATGACGTCCCCGTTTGAGCAGCGTGATGGCTCGGCTATAAGACGCTGCCAGCGGTATACGCCGTCGTGCTGCAGCATCCTCACGGCAATATCGACCGGTTCGCGCGCGGCAATGTGCGCTTTCCATTGCTGCCGTGCGGCCTGCACGTCATCGGGATGAATGTAAGCCATCCATCCGTCACCGAGTATTTCCTCCATCGGCCTGCCCAGCGCGGCAACACCAACTTTATTCACGTAGAAAAGCTCGCCGGTGGGTCCGCCAACACATACGCATGCCGGCACACTATCCACAATTCGGCGAAAGGTTTCCTCTTCGGTTCGAAGAAGAGATTCGGCAGTCTTCCGGTCATGTATGTCCCAGCTCACCCCGACCCATCGCAGTAGCCGTCCACTGTCGTTTCTTATGGCTTTGACACGGCAGAGGAACCACCGGTACTCGCCGTCGGACCGCCTGAGTCGAAACTCGAGTTCTTCCGGGTCGTTTCCGGCCCGGAGTGCGTCCCAATATCGGTCGTTTGCCTGCAGATCGTCGGGGTGGATTGCGGTTCGGAAAGAGTCGCAGTTATGTGCTTCTCTTATGCCTGTGTATTCGAACAGGCTGGGACTGAGGTATTCGGTGGAGCCATCGGGCAGCGCAGTCCAGACATGGCCGGGAACGAGACTGCTGATGCTTTGAAGTGTCTGGTTTCGTTGGCGGACTTGCTCGTCAAACGGCTCATCCTTCAATCTGGCAGTTGAGCCTGGCTGCCGGGGGCGCCGGGAGACCAGCTCGGCACAAAGCCATGCCGCCGCGATTGCGACGGCGCAACGGGCGATCGAGCCGGAGGCAAGAGGAGGGTGCCTGGAAGCCAACACCACTCCGGCTATCCCAAGCGAGGCGAACCCGGCAGCCAGACGCCCGAAGCTGCGGCCGAAAAAGTACGTGAACAGGACAACCAGAACGAGGCTGAGGCAGCCCGTAAGCGGTTCGAGTAACCCTGCCACCCCAGACGCACCGGCTATGGCGACGCTGAGGACGACAACCCGGGACGGGTGTGGTATCAACACGGTAAGCATGTCAACCTCGGAATTCGCCGGCGCATTGGATGGTGATACTCTGCATTTCCCGCCAATGGGGGGGATGATACGAGTTTTCTGTACATCGGGTTACCGATGTGACAGGCTTTCAAAACTGGGTTTCCAGCGCAACGGTCTTTGCTCGCAAATTGAGTGCGGAGTGTCGCCAGTTATTTGTGTGTAGTACTTGAGAGGTCTGCTCGCGCGCACCGTTGTGGCACGAATCAAATACGAAGGCAATGGAGATATGTCATACCATTGTGGATGGCTGCCTGCATCTGGAGGATCAGAGTTTTTCGAAGACGCGGTTTTGAAGAACATGGGCGAACTGTCAAGGGTCCAACTGCCGCCAGACTGACCGCCTGTGTGCCGTCCGCGTCGAGCGCAGCATCGTCGGGCTGATAGCAGTGACGCCCGTCCGAGCGTGCCGCACCAAGGGATTTCAGGTGAAGTCGATGAGGCGAAACGATAAGCCTACGACTTCATATCTGGTAGTGCCATTACATAATCATGTAGTGCAAAGCACGGCTTCCCGCGCTTCCAGGCGACGATTCCGAGGGCTATAATTTTTTGTCGGCACGACCGCGCGAGAGGGACATTCAGCGAGATTGTCGTGGGCCGGCTGTGCCGACGTTAGGCGAGGCTTTCACCTGGCAACAGAGGGGTTCCATGGAATCCGCAAGCGAACTGGTGTATGTGGTCGACGACGACAGGCGGGTGCGAGAAGGACTCGCTGCGCTGCTGCGCGCAAACGGAAGAGACGTCCACGCATTCGAATCCGGCAGAGAGTTTCTGGACACACCACGTCAAAATGGCGTTGCATGTCTGATCCTGGATTTGAGAATGCCAGGCATGAGTGGGCTGGAAGTCCAGAAGCTGGTCAGCAGGGACTCACAGATTCCCGTCATTTTCATCACCGGAAGAGGAGATGTGCCGTCCACGGTCCTGGCCATGAAGGGCGGCGCTGTTGACTTCCTCACAAAGCCCGTCGACGAAGATGCGTTGATGCGCGCGGTTGATGCGGCACTCGCCAGGGCGCACGTTCTTCGCAAGGAGGCGGAAGATACAGCGGCGCTCCAGGCGCTCTACCAATCGCTGACCCCTCGTGAGCAGGAGCTTTTGCCGTTACTCGCAAGCGGCCTTCTCAACAAGCAGGCGGCAGCAGTGCTTGGTATCACCGAATACACCGTGCAGGTACATCGCGGCCACATCATGAGAAAGATGCAAGCGGATTCATTTGCCACTCTGGTCAGGCAGGCGGGCAAGCTGCAGCTCGAAACATCGTCGACGACCACGTTCGATGCCTGACGCTAACGCTAATTCTTTGTTGGACTCGATGACCCGGAGAAAATAATGCCCACGCCACGGGTTCGAACCGTTGCCGTGATTGATGATGACCGACGCGTTCTGACGTCTCTGGCGAACCTGCTGGCCTCTGGCGGGTACGGAACACGGGCCTACGAATCCGCACTGGATTTTTTGTCCGACGGCTACCCGGATCTGGTATGCGTTATCACTGATCTGGGAATGCGGCCCATTGACGGCATTCAACTGCTCGATAGAACGGTTCATTCGGACGCAGCCACGCCGGTCATCATTATCACAGGCAAACCGGGCGAGCATACGGAAGACTACTTTCTGCAGAGAGGTGCATTAGGTTTCTTCAGAAAGCCTGTCGACGGGGATGCGTTGCTGGATCTGCTGGATAGTATCGCTTGAACGGTTGGTGTCAGATTCCGGATTGAAATGGTCTGGTGGTGTTCGTGTTTCTTGCGGCGCCATTGCATATTCATGTAATGTGGAATGCCTGTTTCGGCGCTATCGTGACGAATTGCTACGTCCACACTCTTTCGGCGGGCTCACACTGACTGGTACAGGAACAGCGCCCCCGAAACTGTTTTCCTCGCTGTCCAAAACGCCGGAATCCAAGGTAAGACGCAGTAACGTGGCTGCAAGGTGTGACATTGATTCCAACCACAGGGACGACTTTGAAACGACATAATCCGCTCGCCAGAGGCAGATGTCCAAAGCGTGCAATCGGGATGGCCGCAATTGCCGCGGTTCTCGTGTCAGGGTGCGCAGGTTCGCCGTCCATTGGCGTGCTCGGCGCGTACTTTCCGGACTGGCTGTTCTGTATCGTCGCGGGCGTTGCGCTCACGGTCGTCATCTACCTGATTCTCAAGCGTTTGCAGGTCGACCATCTGCTGGGACCTTCAGCCCTGGTGTATCCCACGCTTGTCACTTTCCTCGCACTCGCTGTCTGGTTGGTGCTGTTCCAACATTGAATCTCCTCAGGTGGATGTAATGGCGACGACTGCCAGCAAAACATCGAAAAGCAAATGGCCGGCCATCATCCTGGTCGTAGTGACGCTGTTGCTGCTGCTTTTCGTCATCCGGCTGCTGGACCGTGCGCCTCGCACCGACGACGCCTACGTCTACGCGGATACGATCGACGTGGTGCCCGAGGTCAACGGCCGGATTGTCGAGCTGGCCGTGCGCGACAATCAGGCGGTGAAGCAGGGCGATCTGCTGTTCCGTATCGATCCACGTCCGTATCAGGACGCGCTGACGCGAGGCCAGGCGTCCCTCGTCGCGCTCGACCGCCAGATCGAGCTGACCCAGCGCACGGTCAACGCGCAGCAGTACAACGCGCAGTCGGTGCGCGCGGCCGTCGAGCGCGCGCGCGCCGCCGCCAGTCAGGCGTCCGATACGCTGAACCGCATGGAACCCTTGCTGTCGCACGGCTATGTGTCGGCGGAGGACGTCGACCGGGCGCGCACCGCGCAACGCGCGACGCAGGCCGAACTCAGCGCCGCACAACTGCAGGCGCAGCAGGCGGCAGCGGCCGTGAGCGGCGTCGACGCGCTGGTTGCGCAACGTGCCGTCGTCATGGCGGAGATCGCGATTGCCGAACTGAACCTCGAATATGCGACCGTGCGCGCACCGTTCGACGGACGCATCGTGTCGTTGAAGACATCGACGGGGCAGTTCGCGTCGGCGCTCAAACCCGTCTTCACGTTGATCGACACGCGCCACTGGTATGTGGTCGCGAACTTTCGCGAGACGGAACTCAAGGGCGTCCGTACGGGCACCCCCGCCACGGTGTACCTGATGAGCGATACAGGCCAGCGTTTCCAGGGCGCCGTCGATTCGATCAGCTACGGCGTCGCGCCCGATGAAGGCGGCCTGGCATTGCCGGGCGGCTTGCCGCGCATTCAGCGCACGCTTAACTGGGTGCACGTCTCGCAGCGTTTCCCGGTGAAGATCCGCGTCAACAAGCCAAACCCCGAGCTGTTTCGCGTCGGGACGTCGGCGGTGGCCGTGCTGGAGCCCGGGCGCGGCAACGACAGTGAAGGCCATTGAGGAGCGCCCATGGCCGCCGCCGACTACCTGCCGGTCACGCTGCGCGACGCAGGCGATTTCCTGAAGCGCGAGCTTGCGCCATTTCCTGGGCGGCTCAACGTGATGTTGCGTTGCATGCTGACGAGCGCGATCGTGATCGTCGCGTCGATGACGCTTGAAGTGCCGGAACTCGCGCTGTCGTTGCTGTTGGTGTTTTACGTCACGCAGTCGAACGTCGTGGTCACGCGGCTGGTCGGCGTGATGTTCATCGTCGGATCGACGCTCGCGATTGGGCTGTCGATCCTGCTGCTGAAGTTCACGTTCGACTATCCGTTGCTGCGCATCGTCATCGCGAGCCTGGTGTTCTTCGGCAGCGTGTACCTGCTCCGGGTGCTCAGGATCGGCGTCGTGTTCTTCATCGTCGCGATCGTCGTGATCTACGTGCAGAGCTTCGTGGACCAGACCGATCAGGCCGACCTTCTGATCCGCGCGGTGTTGTGGGTGTGGGTCGCCGTCAACTATCCGATCGCGCTGACGCTCGCGGTTAACACGTTGCTGTTGCCTGCCGAACCGCAGTTGCAACTCAAGGCGGAAATCCATCGGCAACTCGCGGCACTGGAAACGCGCCTGACGCAGCTGATCGACGGCACCGCGAGCGCCGCGCCGATCACGCTGGCGGCCGTCCAGCAAGGCGCGCTCACGCTGCAGAAGCTGCTGCGGTTCACGACGATGCGCGATGCCCACTATCGCGAGCACCAGGCGTTGCAACTGGCGTGCATCGCGACCGTGTCGCGCCTTTATCGCGGAGCGAGTGAACTGCCGCCTGGCTGGCCGGGCGCGACGGCAGCGCGGCTGGCGATGTTGCGCGAGTTGCGCGTGAACTGCCGCGCGCTCGACGAAGCGGTGATGTCAGGCGAGCCGTATCGTTACGTGAGCACGGCAACACCGGAAGAGCGCGCGGCCGCCGACACGATTCCCGCTGCAGGCGAATTGCAACGGGCGCTGCACGCATTCGCCGATCTGGTCGCAAGCGGTGCCGAGCCCGGCAAGCCGCCCGCGAGCGAGCCAATGGTCGCGCCGGACGCGTGGACCAATCCCGCGTATATGCGTTTTTCGCTGAAGACGCTGCTTGCCGTTCTGGTTTGCTACGTGTTCTACAACGCCGTGGACTGGCAGGGCGTCCACACGATCATGCTGACCTGCCTGATCGTCGCGCTGCCGAGCCTCGGCGCATCGACGCAGCGTGCGTTGCTGCGGGTGGCTGGGGCCGCCATCGGCAGCGCGCTGGCGTTGTTCATGGTGGTGTTCGTCGTTCCGCATCTCGACGGCATCGTCGGCCTGTTGCTGATGGCGTTGCCTGTCGTTGCGCTCGGGGCGTGGATATCAGCGGGTTCGGAGCGGATCAGCTACGCCGGCATCCAGGTGATGTTCACCTTCTCGCTTGCGTTGCTCGATCAGTTTAGCCCAACCACGAATCTGACTGAAATCCGCGACCGGATGGTCGGCATTCTGCTGGGTGTCGGCGTGGCGACCTTCTTGCAGATGTCGTTCTGGCGCGAGGGCGAGGGCGACGTGCTGCGGCAGAAACTCGCCACGATGCTGCGCGCCATTGCCGCACAGTTGCGTGCTCCACAGGCTGGCGTCGAGCAACCGGACGAGTTGCCCTATGCGCAGCGGCAGTTGCAGGCGTGGGCCGTGCTGGCCGATTGCGAAACGACGCTGTCGCGCGTCGCACTCGAGCCCAGCTGGCAGGAAGGGGAGCAGGCGCAGTTGACACTGCGCGCACAAACTGTCCTCGCGCAGGGGCGGGAGATCATGCTCGCTGGCGATGCGTTGCACAACACGCTCGCGGCGCAAGCGGGATCGTCAAGCCCACACGTTATCGACGCAGTGCGCGCGGCCCAGGAACAGGCCTGCACCGAACTCAACCGGTACGCAGATGAGCTTGCGATCAACCCACCCGATGCGCACGCGCCGCGGCGCATCGAGATCGCAGCGCTTGCTGCCGAACCAGCCCTGCCGACCGACCGGCCGCTCATCGCCGCCGCGCAAGACATGTCGCGACAGGTCGCGGGGCTGCCGGACTGGCGCGTCGAGTCACCCGTCACGGCGCCCGCTTCACAGGCGGTAGGAACATGAACGACCCCCACGCTCACTATCGTTTGCTGCCCCCCGGGGAGGTATCGGGTCCCGGCGGCTCGTCATGGCGTAGCCGCGCCCTCGGCGTCGCAGGGCTGGTGTGCATCTTCCTGGCGGGTTGCGCGCTGATCCACCACAACGGCATGCCCTATGCCGAGATCGCGCCCGCGCAGATCAATCTCGCGGACGACATCCACCTTGCGCGCGATGGCTGGCCCGCCGCCCGCTGGTGGACGCGTTATCACGATGAGCAACTCGATGCGCTCGTCGACCAGGCGCTGAGCAATGCGCCGACGATGGTCATTGCGCGTACCCGCGTGGCGCAGGCCAGGTCGGACGTCGAGCTGGTCAGGGCGGGGTCGAACCTTCAGGTGACCGCGCTTGCGCTGCTGGATCGCGAGCACGTCTCGGCGAACGGCTTTCTCGGCCCGTTCGCGACGAACGACCCGGCTTTGGGGACGACGGGCCCCTGGTACACCGCAGGCGTCGTCGGGCTTGGCGCAAGCCTGAACGTCGACCTCTGGGGCAAGCAGCGCGCGCAGGTCGCCGCGTCGATTGGCGTGAACAATGCGCGGCTGGCGGAGACGTCCGCGGTCGAGCTTGAAATCTCGACCGATGTCGCGCAGCTTTATTACGGCATTCAAACCACTTACCAGCTGATCGATCTGCTGAACGAATCGCACGAGGTCGCGGCCTTCGCGGTGCAGGCACACGAAGGGCGTGTGGTGCGCGGTCTCGAAGCCCGGACCCAGTTCGAGGAAGCCCGCGCGCAGCAACTGGGCCTCGAACGGCAGATTGTCTCGGCGCAAGAGCAGATCCGGCAGTTTCGCGAGTCGTTGCGGGCGTTGGTCGGCGCCGGCCCCGATGGCCTGCCCGCCATCGAACCCGTCGCGCTGCCGCGTTCGCAGGCGGCCCTGCCGGCGACGCTGTCATACGAGCTGCTGGCCCGCCGGCCGGATCTGCAGGCGATGCGGTGGTATGTAGAGGCATCGTTCGACCGGATCGACGCGGCGAAAGCGGCGTTCTATCCAAGCTTCGATATCAAGGCGTTTTTCGGCTACAACGCATTGCACCTCGCGGACCTCTTCACGCATGCGAGCCAGCAGATCAACCTGATTCCGGGCCTGTATCTGCCGATCTTCGATGGCGGCAGGCTCAACGCGAACCTGAGCGGCGCGCGCGAGGGGAGCAACCTGTTGATCGAGCAGTACAACCAGGCCGTCCTCAACGCGGTACGCGATGTCGCGCAGACGGGCAGCCGTCTGCAAGCCCTCGATGCAGAGACCGAATTGCAGAAGCAACGGATCGAATCGGTTGCGTTTGCGAGGGACAGCGTCGAGGCGCACTATCAACGAGGCCTGACGAGCCGGCTCGCGGCGCTGGAAGCGCGCCAGCCGGTGATCGCGGAACAGGTTGCCCTGCTCACGCTTGACGGCCAGATGCTCAGTCAGGAGATCGCGTTGACGAAGGCGCTCGGCGGCGGCTATCGCGCCGATCCGCCCGTCGAACTGAAGCCGCGCTGAACGGCGCGGCGACATCCTCAAAGCTCCCCTGTTCGGGGGATGGCTCATCCCCCCGAACAATCCGATGATGGCGTCATTCGGGATGCCACCGTGCGCGACACGCACCGACGGACCTGTGTCAGCCCGATCCATTTCTCGACCTCAGGAGATTTAGATGCAGGACGCCGTGCAGGACCCGACGCCATCCCCCTATGCCTATCCGCTGCTGATCAAGCAACTGCTGCATACGCCGTTCGTTCAGGCGCCGGATCAGGAAATCGTGTACCGCGGCCAGTTGCGGATGACCTACACCACGCTGAGGGAACGCATCGCGCGGCTCGCCAATGGCCTCAGCCGGCTCGGTGTGCGGCATGGCAGCACCGTGGCCGTGATGGACTGGGACAGCCACCGCTATCTGGAGTCGTACTTCGCGGTCCCGATGATGGGCGCCGTGCTTCAGACGGTCAACGTGAGGTTGTCGGAGGCGGAGATCGCCTACACGATCAACCACGCTGGCGCAGAGGTGCTGTTCGTTCACACCGATTTCCTGCCCATGGTCGAAGCGATCAAGGATCAGCTTGAAACGGTCCGCACCTTCGTGTGGATCGACGAGCCCGGCAGTGAAGCGTGCGCGCACACCATTGCGTTCGCCACGGAATACGAGGCGATGCTCGCGGCGAGCGCGACGAGCTACGATTTCCCCGACTTCGACGAGAACACCCGGGCCACGACGTTCTACACCACGGGAACCACCGGCCTGCCCAAGGGTGTGTACTTCTCGCACCGCCAGCTGGTCCTGCACACCATCACCTTGATGGCGGCGCTGTCGAGCCCGGTGTCGGGACAGCGCTTTCACCGCGGCGACGTCTATATGCCGCTGACGCCGATGTTCCATGTGCACGCTTGGGGCATGCCCTACATCGCCACGGTGCTGGGCGTGAAGCAGGTCTATCCGGGTCGCTATGTGCCCGAGCGTCTCGTGCAACTGATCCGCGACGAAGGCGTCACGTTTTCGCACTGCGTCGGCACGATCCTGCACATGCTGCTCTCGTGCGATGACGCGAAGCACGCGGACTTCAGCAAATGGAAGGTCATCATCGGCGGCGGCGCATTGCCGCACGGCCTCGCGCGCGCCGCGCTCGATCGCGGCATCGACATCTTTGTCGGCTATGGCATGTCCGAGACCTGTCCCGTATTGAGCCTCGCGCAACTTCCGCCTGACACCGGGCCGCTCGATCGCGATGAAGAGGTGCGCCTGCGCTGCAAGACCGGTTTCCCCGTTCCGCTCGTCGATGTGCGCATCGTCAACGAGAACATGGAAGACGTTGCGCACGACGGCCGTGCCTACGGCGAGATCGTCGCGCGTGCGCCGTGGCTGACTCAGGGCTACCTGAACAATCCGGACGCGTCCGCGCAGCTCTGGACAGGGGGTTACCTGCATACGCAGGACATCGCGAACATCGACGCGACCGGCAACATCCAGATCACCGACCGCATCAAGGACGTCATCAAATCGGGCGGCGAATGGATCTCTTCGCTCGAAATCGAGAGCCTGATTTCGCTGCACCCGGATGTCGCGGAAGTCGCGGTAATCGGGATCAAGGACGAGAAATGGGGCGAACGGCCGGTTGCGCTGGTGGTGCTGAAAGCGGACGCGGTGGTCACCGAAGACGACATCAAGGCGCACGTGATGGGCTTCAGCAAGACAGGGCGGATCTCGAAGTACGCGGTGCCGCAGATCGTCAAGTTCGTCGACGCGCTGGAGAAGACGAGCGTCGGCAAGACGAACAAGAAGTGGTTGCGCGAGCAGTTCGCCTGACCCGTCGCAAGGAGCAAACATGATGAGCATCAAGGGATACAGCGTGGCCACGATTGACGACTTCGTTGGCCGCGAACTGGGCGTGTCGGACTGGGTCGTCGTCGATCAGGCGCGTATCGACGCCTTCGCGGCATGTACGGGCGACAGGCAGTGGATTCACGTGGATGTCGAACGCTCGACACGCGAAAGCCCGTTCGGCGGCACGATCGCGCATGGCTATCTGACGCTTTCACTATTGGCGGCGCTCGCGATGGAGATCGGACTCATTCCTGAGGACGCATCGGCTGGGCTGAACTACGGCCTGGACAAGGTGCGCTTCATGACACCGGTGAAAGCGGGAGCGCGGGTGAGAAATCGCGTGACGCTGATTTCGGTGGAAAAGAAGGGCGGCGGCCGGATCATCGTCAAGACGATGAACGAACTGCAGATCGAGGGCGAGGAGAAGCCGGCGCTCATCGCCGAGACATTGGCGATGCTGGTCGCGTAAGCGTCAGCAACTGTGTTGGCGAAGCGGATAGAGATGTTTGAGGAGCAGCAAGATGGCGGCAAATGACGAAAGCACGGCACGCAGCGAGCAGTCGAACGACCTCGCGGCGTCTGCCGCGGAAGGCATGCTAGGACCGAATCCGTTCGTGGGACTGCGCCCGCGCGACATTCTGGCAACCGCGCAGCAGATTGGCGCCCAGGCGCTGCGGCAACCCACATTGCTCATGGAGCAGGAGGCGGCGCTCGCTCGCGATCTGATGGCCGTGCTTGGCGGCAGTGCGGACTGTACGCCGCCTCAGGGCGACAAACGCTTCACCGACCCTGCGTGGCAGAGCAATTCGCTTTACCGCATGGCGCTGCAAAGTTACGTGGCGTGGCGCAACGCGCTGACAGGGTTTGTCGACCGCTCCGCGCTCGACCCGAGGAGCAAGGAACGTGCGCAGTTCGTGCTGTCGCTCTTCACCGATGCGCTGTCGCCGACGAACACGCTGCTCGGCAATCCGGCTGCACTCAAGAAAATCATCGATTCGGGCGGCGCAAGCCTGCTTGGCGGCATGCGGAACCTCGTGACGGATATGCTGCAGAACCAGGGGATGCCCGCGCAAGTCGACAGGACGGCGTTCAAGGTGGGCGAAAACCTCGGCACGTCGCCGGGCGCGGTGGTCTTTTCCAACGAGGTGCTCGAGCTGATCCAGTACGCGCCGGCGACGGAGCAGGTGTACGCCCGGCCGCAGCTGATCGTGCCACCCCAGATCAACAAGTTCTACGTGTTCGACCTGTCCGAAGGCAAGAGCATCGTCGACTACCTGGTGAAGAACGAGTTTCAGGTGTTCGTGGTGAGCTGGCGCAATCCCACCGCGGCGCAGCGTCACTGGGACCTCGATACCTATGTTGCCGCGCTCCTCGAAGCGATCGCGGCCGTGCGCGACATCACCGGCAGCGACGATGTCAACCTGCACGGCGCCTGCTCGGGCGCGATGACGATTTCGGCACTGCTCGGCCACCTCGCAAGCCGGGGTGACAGGAGCGTCAACGCCGCCACGCTGATGGTCGCCGTGCTGGACAATACGGCTGACTCGCAGCTCGGTCTCTTTGCAACGCCGGAAGCCATCGCGGCTGCAAAGCAGAACAGCACATCGAAGGGGGTGCTCGCCGGCGAAGAAATGGGCCGCGTGTTCGCGTGGATGAGACCCAACGATCTCGTCTGGAACTACTGGGTCAATAACTACCTGCTCGGTAAAGCGCCGCCCGCTTTCGACATCCTCTATTGGAACAACGACGCGACCCGGCTGCCCGCGCGGATGCATGGGCAACTGCTCGATATCTTCACGGGCAATCTGTTCAGCAAGCCTCGCGCGCTGACGGTCCTGGGTACGCCGATCGACCTGTCAGAAGTGACGTGCGACAAATACGTCGTCGCCGGCATGACCGATCACATCACGCCGTGGAAGGGCGTGTACAACACGGCGCGCACGTTCGGCGGCGACACGCGCTTCGTGCTGAGTTCGAGCGGTCATATCCAGAGCCTGATCAACCCGCCGGGCAATCCGAAGGCGAAGTTCTTCCTCAATGCCGATTTGCCCGCCACTGCCGACGCATGGCTCGCCAATGCCCGGGCTGAAAAGGACTCGTGGTGGGCCGACTGGCGCACGTGGCTCGCCGACCATTCCGGCGAGCGGCGGCCCGCACCGGCGACAGTCGGCAACGAGCGGCACCCCGCTGGCGTGAAGGCGCCGGGAACGTATGTCATGGAAGCATGACGCACACTCGTTGACCGCACAGTGGCCAACATTTTCTTAACACAGTTTCACTGGAGTATCGATGATGGATTCAACCAATTTCAATAGCATTTTCTCGGAGTATAAAAAGGTCGTTGGACAGTTCAAGCTGCCCGGCGTCGACGTGGGCGCACTTCTCGAGTCGCGCCGCAAGGACATCGAGGCGATCGTCGAAGCCAACACGACCGCGCTTGCAGGCGTGCAGTCGCTAGCTCAGAAGCAGTCGGAGATCCTCCGCACGACGCTGGCCGAAGTGCAGTCGCTCGTCAGCCGCGTTGCCCAGCCGGGAGCCCAGCCCGCCGCCAACACGGGCGAAGTGGTGCAGCAGGCACTGCACAAGGCGCTGGCGGACATGCAGGAACTCGCGGACACGGCATACCGTGCGCAGTCGGACAGAGGAACTGAAGACGCTCCTTCAGCCGAAGAAGTAATGCGACACAGCCCGTGCGGTATGCCGACGCCTCGAATGAAGTGTCCTTCCAGAAGATGATCCGGAAAGAGAAATGCACACGAGTCCCGAGTCCGCTTGCATGCAAATCCAGATGATCGATCTGGACGGTCAGACGCTGCGTGTCGCAACGTGGCGCGGCAGCGATGCTTCGCCGCCGCTGCTCATATTCAACGGCATCGGTGCCAACCTCGAACTGGTGGAGCCGTTCGTCGCGGCGCTCGAAGACGTGAGCGTCATCATCTTCGACATTCCGGGCGTCGGCGGCTCGCCTGCGCCGGTCGTGCCGTATCGCTTTTCGACGTTGTCCGTGTTGACCGACAAGCTGCTGACGCGACTCGGCCATGACGGGGCCGTCGATGTGCTCGGCGTATCGTGGGGCGGCGCGCTGGCGCAGCAGTTTGCGCGTCTGTATCCGGGGCGTTGCCGCAGGCTGATTCTCGCGGCAACCTCGCCCGGCGTCATCATGGTGCCGGGCAAACTGTCGGTATTGTCAAAGCTGATCGGCCCGCGCCGCTACACGGATCCCGCCTACCTTCAAGAGGTGGGTGCGGACATCTACGGGGGCGCTTACCGGCGCAATCCGTCGCTGCTGAAGGCGCACAGCCGGCACATTCAGCCGCCGCGCGGTCGCGGCTATCTCTATCAACTGCTGGCCGTCACGGGCTGGACCAGCCTGCCGTGGCTCGGTGCGTTGCGCCAGACGACATTGGTCATGCACGGCAACGACGACCCGATCGTGCCGCTGACCAACGCGAAGATTCTCGCCGCCCGTATCCGCGATGCGACGCTCTATGTGATCGATGACGGTCACCTGTTTCTCATCTCGCGCGCGAATGAAGTCGCGCCTGTGGTGCGCAGGTTTCTCCGGCAGGAGGCGAGTTGAGTTTCTTTGCGGGCGGTAGCGATGGTGCGCGGCCGGCCGCCGCGAGTGCGCGCGAAGACCGCAAGGCAAGAGGCCTGAAGCGCATGCGGCGCACGGCGACGTGCCTGCTCGCCTTCATGATTGCGTTGCTGCTCGCGTGTGTCGCCTGGCAGGCTGACCATTCATGGCTTGCGTGGCCGCGCGCGTTTGCGGAGGCCGGCACGGTCGGCGCGATCGCGGACTGGTACGCAGTCGTCGCGCTGTTCCGTCATCCTTTGGGTCTGCGGATCCCGCATACGGCGATCATTCCGCAAAACCAGCAGCGCATCGCCGAGAGCCTCGGCAACTTCGTCGAGGAAAATTTTCTGACACCGGAACTCATCGTCGACAGGCTGAGCGGCCACGATGCCGCGCAGGCCCTTGCCCGGTGGCTGGCGCAGCCGGCGAATAGCCGCGGGGTCGCCGATATCGTTGCGGACGCCGTTGGAGGATTGCTTGACGGCATTGACGAAGCAGACGTCCAGTGGCTTTTCGACCGTGTGGTGATCCCGCAGCTGCGTACGCTCGACGTATCCCGCGTGGCGGGCGACGTCCTCAAGGTACTGACCGAAGGCGAGCGGCATCAGCCGTGGCTGGTTCACGGACTCGACGCGCTGGAGAAGTGGCTGACGGCGAATGTCGAAATGATCAAGGCCAAATTCAGCGAGGCATCGAGGTACACGCCCGCGCCGCTTGACGCCTATATCGTCAGGAAATTTATCGAAGGCATCATCGCGCTCCTCCATGAAGTGGCGGCGAATCCGGACCACGAGCTTCGCCGCCAGTTCGATGAGGCCTTGCAGGCGCTGGCCGTGCAATTGCAGACCTCGGCTGTGCACCGCCGTTTCGGCAAGTCGCTGATGCGCGACTGCATTCGTTATTTCAGGCATGCAGACTACTATCACGTACTGCTGGATCGCTTGCGCATGCGTGTGATCGCCGATCTCGGCCACGAGCAGTCGGCCGTGCGCGACGCATTGACGAGTATGCTGGCTTCGCTCGGCAAGCGGATCAGCCGTGAGCCTGAGATTCAACACAAGCTGAACGCATGGTGGCTCGGGCTCGCGCGCGAACTCGTCGTGCGCTACGGGCGCCAGCTTTCCACGCTGATCACCGAGGTCGTAAAAGGCTGGAATGCAGGTGAAGTGAGCCGGAAGATCGAAGCGGAAATCGGCCGTGACCTGCAGTATGTCCGGATCAACGGCACATTCGTGGGCGGCATGGTCGGCGTGCTGCTTCACGCCGCCACACTCGTCGTCGCGCGGTGAGACGTGCGCTAGCCGGCCGCAACCAGTCCCAGTGCCTGCGCGCGCGCGACGGCGTGCGCGCGCTTGTCGACGGCCAGTTTCACGAAGACGTTCTTGACATGAGTCTTGACGGTTTCGGGCGTAATCCCCAGCGTGCGTGCGATCTCCTTGTTCGATTGCCCCTGGGCAATCAGCTCGACGATGCTGCGCTCCCGTGCGCTCAACGACTCGCGCTCCGTGTCGCGCCTGGGCCTGGCGGTGGGCTCATATAGCGCTCGCCAGCCGTCCAGCAGGCGATCGATGTAAGCGATGCGCTCCTTCGTCTGCGGGGTGGAACGCGTGTCGTCGCGAACCGCTTGCAGGAGCGGCCCGATTTCCGGCCCCTGGTCAAGAATCGAGCGGTAGATGCCGCTATTGGCGCTCAGCACTTCGCGAAAGATTTCGACGGCGCGGGTCTGTTCGTTCGCACGCAACCAGACGAGCGCGAGCACGGTGCGCAGGCGCAGCGCGAGATAGTCGCCGTGCCGGCTTTCGACGCTTTGCAAAGCGGATGTCAACGACCCGAGGGCTTCCTCTGTCCGGTTCTGGGCCATCGCCACCCAGGCCACCGCGATCGCGCGGAAGGTCTCGATCTCCGGCGAGACGGCATGCTCCGCGGCGCAACGGGCGTCCACCAGCTGATCCAGTTGCACGACACATGCTGACGCTTCCGTGATTCTCCCTTCCGCAAGATAGAGCCGTGCGCGCTCGACGAGGACGCCGGCAATCAGCCGGTCCCAGCCGCGGGCATGACCCAGAATCTGCGCCTGATGGAGCAACCCATAGGCCCGCTCGGCGTCGGAGCGCGAGATAGCGATGCGGACGAGCACGCGATAGGCGATCAATGTGCTATCGAGCAGGACCGCCAGGTCGATCACCGGCATGAGATCGACCAGCAACGCTTCCGCCTCGTCGAGCCGCCCCTGCTCGTACCAGATCTGCGCAATCATGGGCGCGCACAACGCGGCCGAGATGGATTTCGGACCGGCATGGCGCTCGGCGAGCTGTATCGACTCGGTGAAATAGTGCTCGGCGAGCGTGAAGTGCATCTGCTGCATTTCTGCGTGGCCGAGCAGGCATAGCCGGTAGACCGAGGCGAACACATTGCGCTGGTCTTCCTCGATCGAATAGGGGATCCACGGTGTTGCGTACAGCGCCTGCAGGTTGCCTGCTTTCCAGTGCCCGAAGCGCACGACGTTGGAGACGACGTTGGTGGTCCAGCTGTCCGTCGACGGCCGGTCGAGACACGCCTGTGCGATCGCAAGCGCGCGCGGCGGGTCGTCCTGTAGTGCGGCCACCACCGAGCGGATCGCCTGGCACTCCCAGCGGATGTTGTCGGCGGCGTCGCTCGAGCCGGTACCTGCGTCGCGCTCGATCTCATCGAGCATCGCGAGCGCTTCGTCGAAACGCATCGCAAGGGCCATCCCCCACGCAATCGCGAGCGTGATCTTCACCTGCCCGCGCATCAGATGCGCCGGGAACTGCCGTTGCCAGCCGAGCAGCGTGAGCAGGTCGCCTTTCGTGACGAGCGCCATCGCGCAGTGAGCCATCAAGGAGACGGCGTCTTCCGTATCGCCCGCGGCGATCGCGTGCCTGACCGCGTCCGTCCATTGCGCCTCTTTGGCGTACCACTGGCTCGCACGACGATGCAGGTCCACCACTTGATTGCGATGCCGGGTTTCGAGCCGCCGGCGCAGGTACTCGCCCATCAGATGGTGATAGCGGAACCAGCGTCCTTCGATATCGAGCGGTTCGAGCAGCACCTGGCGCGCAGAGATCGCGTCGAGCATGCCCTGTTGCGCCGCAATGCCGGTTACCGCTTCGCATAGCGACGCCGTCAGGCGGTCGAGTATCGACGTGCACAACATGAACTCGACCATGTCGGCCGGCAAACGCTTGAGCATGTCTTCAAGGTAGGCGGCGAACGGCCGGGAGGCACCGGACGGTGCGCTCACGTCCCAATCCGGTTTGCCTTCGTCACGCGATAGCACCGAGGCAGAAATGCGCAGCGCAGCAGCCCAGCCTTCCGTGCTTGCGAACAGCGACTTGACGCTGGCAGCGCGCAGCCCGGCTGGGCATTCGTGTTCGACAAAGCTGCGTGTTTCGTCGAAGTTGAAACGCAGTGTCGACGCGTCGATTTCCAGCAGGTCGTTCCTGGCTCTCAGGATGGCGAGCGGCAGCGGTGGATCGGTACGCGTGCAGACCACGACATGCACGTTCGACGGTGCGTTCGCGATGAAGTACGACATTGCATCGTGAATGGCGGGCAGGCTGATCAGGTGATAGTCGTCGACGAATAGATAGACCTCGTCGTCGACGTCGACGAGTTCGTTGATCAGCGTCGACACGACTGAGTGCGCGGGCACGAGCGACGCCTCGGTTGTCAGGCTGACCGCCGACACGCCGACGCTGGCGCAGGCGTTGCGCAATGCCTGCGCCAGATGATGGAAGAAGCGCGCGGGTTCGTCGTCCTCCGTGTCGAGCGACAGCCACGCGACATATGCACCGCTTGCATTCAGCCCGTTCAGCCACGTGAGCGCAAGCGATGTCTTGCCAAAACCGGCAGGCGCCTTGATTACCGTGAGCCGTTTGTATTCCGCCTTCCCGGCGAGAGAGACGAGCCGTGGCCGATCGATCAATCCGGCGGGCAGGCGTGGCGGAAAGACCTTCGTTGCGAGGAAGAGAGGTGGCCTGTTCGGGGACATCGCTTCTGTCACGCGCATCAGCTGCTCCAGACGTTCGGGTTGACCCTGACTGCCGTCCATGCAATCGCGCTCCCCTTTAAGGGGGATTTTGCGCGACGCCGCGCTCAGACACTATGTCATCCAGCGAGGAGATCGCAGTTCCACAGCTGGACAACGGTGCGGCACGCCGGCCGGTCATGGGGGAATCGTCCCTCGGCGGGCGCGGCCTGAACCGGTGTTTTGCTCACGAAATGATACGCCCAACCACCTTGAGCGAGGAGACATGTCTACCGCGGCGAATCGTATTGCGGTGCACAAACCCGGGCCGGCAGCGCGTATCCCGCACGAACAGAACGAAATCTGGAGCGACTGGTTCGCAGGGCCGGCGTGGCGGAGTCCCTTATCGAAATGGAGTAGGCAATGAAAGTACTGGTTCCTGTCAAACGCGTCGTCGACGCGAATATGAGAGTCCGCGTGAAAGCCGACGGCAGTGCCGTCGACATCGCGAATGTGAAGCTGTCGATGAACCCCTTCGACGAAATCAGCGTGGAAGAGGCCGTGCGTTTGAAGGAAGCCGGCGCGGCGTCGGAGGTGGTCGTCGTGTCCTGCGGGGTGCAGGGCTGCCAGGAAACGCTGCGCACGGCGATGGCGACAGGCGCTGACCGCGGCATCCTCGTCGAGACCGACGCCGAGTTGCAGCCGCTCGCCGTAGCGAAGCTGCTCAAGGCGCTGGTGGACAAGGAGCAGCCGCAACTCGTGATGCTCGGCAAGCAGGCCATCGACGACGACGCGAACCAGGTCGGCCAGATGCTCGCGGCGCTGCTCGGCTGGCCGCAGGCGACCTTCGCATCGAAGGTGAGCTTCGAAGCAGGCAAGGCGACCGTGACGCGCGAGATCGACGGCGGACTCGAGACGATCGAGGTCGATCTGCCGGCCGTCGTGACCACCGATCTCCGGCTCAACACACCGCGCTATGCGACGCTGCCCAACATCATGAAGGCGAAGAAGAAGCCGCTCGACGTGGTGACACCCGATGCCCTCGGCGTCGACATCGCACCGCGGCTGTCGACGCTGAAGCTCGCGGAGCCGCCGAAACGCGAGGCGGGCATTCGCGTCGCCGACGCCGCGGATCTGGTGGACAAGCTGAAGAACGTCGCACACGTCATCTGACCGGAAGGAGGAAACATGTCCATACTCGTTATTGCAGAACACGACAATCAAACGCTGAAGGCTGCGACGTTGAACACCGTCACCGCCGCCGCGCGTCTTGGCGACGACATTCATGTTCTCGTCGCCGGATCGCAATGCGCGACGGTGGCCGCACAGGCTGCAAGCATCGCCGGCGTGAACCGCGTGCGGGTCGCCGATGCGCCGCACTATGCGCATCCGCTGGCCGAGAACCTGGCCGCGCTGATCGCGACGGTCGCGGCCGACTACAGCCACGTGCTGGCGAGCGCCACCACAACCGCGAAGAACGCGATGCCGCGCGTGGCCGCGCTGCTCGATGTCGCGCAGATCTCCGACATCGTTGCCGTTGAGTCCGCCGATATCTTCGTGCGCCCCATCTACGCGGGCAACGTACTGGCGACGGTGCGAAGCGCGGACCGCATCAAGGTCATCACAGTACGCACGACAGCCTTTGCGGCGGCGCCCGCCGAAGGCGGCGCGGCGGCGATCGAATCGCTCGCGCCGGCCGCCGAGGTCCCGGGCTCGCGTTTCGTGAGCCAGCAACTGACCCGCTCCGAGCGTCCTGAGCTGACATCGGCGAAGCGGGTGATCTCAGGCGGCCGGGGCATGGGCTCCGGCGAAAACTTCGCCCTGCTGGAGGACATCGCCAACAAACTGGGCGCAGCGGTCGGCGCGTCGCGCGCTGCCGTGGATGCCGGCTTCGCGCCGAACGATTATCAGGTGGGTCAGACCGGCAAGGTCATCGCGCCGCAACTGTATATCGCGGTCGGCATCTCCGGCGCGATCCAGCATCTGGCCGGCATGAAGGACTCGAAGGTGATCGTTGCGATCAACAAGGACGAGGAGGCGCCGATCTTCCAGGTCGCCGACTACTGGATCGTCGGCGATCTCTTCAAGGTATTGCCGGAGTTATCCGGTGAGCTGGACAAACTGCAACAAAACTGATGCCGGAGACCATGATGAGCACCTATATTGCACCGCTGCGCGACATGCGCTTCGTGATGACGGAACTGGCCGGTCTGGGCGAGTTGTCTTCGCTGCCGGGCTTCGAGGAGGTGACGCCCGAGCTCGCCGAGGCTGTGCTCGACGAGGCGGCGAAGCTCGCGACCGAAGTGCTGGCACCGCTCAACAAGCCCGGCGACGCGCAGGGCGCGCGCCTGACGAAGGACGGCGTGGTGGCAGCGGACGGTTTCGCGACAGCCTACCGGCAGTTCGTCGAAGGCGGCTGGAGCGGCCTCGCCGGCGACCCGGATTTCGGCGGCCAGGGGCTGCCCGAGTTGCTGAATGCGGCGACCGTCGAGATGTGGAATTCGTCCAACATGGCGTTCGCACTGTGTCCCCTGTTGACGGCGGGCGCCACGGAGGCGCTGAGGCAGCACGGCTCGGAAGAACTCAAGGGACGCTATTTGCCCAATCTCGTCAGCGGTGAGTGGACGGGCACCATGAACCTGACCGAGCCGCAAGCGGGCTCGGATCTCGCTGCCGTGCGCACGAAGGCGGTACCCGAAGGCGACCACTATCGCCTCTACGGCCAGAAGATTTTTATCACGTGGGGCGATCACGATATGACGGGCAACGTCATTCATCTCGTCCTCGCACGCACGCCGGACGCGCCCGAGGGCGTGCGCGGCATATCGCTCTTTGTCGTGCCCAAGTTCCTGCTGAATGCCGACGGCTCTCCCGGGCAACGCAACGACGTTCACTGCGTGTCGCTCGAGCACAAGCTCGGCATCCACGCGAGTCCGACCTGCGTGATGAGCTTCGGCGATCAAGGCGGTGCGATCGGTTATCTGGTAGGGCAGGAGAACAAAGGTCTCGCGCATATGTTCACGATGATGAACGAAGCGCGCCAGAAGGTGGGTATCCAGGGGCTCGCGATGGCGGAACGCGCTTATCAGCAGGCCCGCGAATACGCGAAGGAACGCGTCCAGGGGCGGCTCGCGGCCAGCAAATCGGGCGGCGCCGTAGCCATCATCCATCACCCGGATGTGCGGCGCATGTTGATGACGATGAAGTCCCAGATCGAAGCGATGCGTGCTTTCGCGTACGTGATGGCCGCTGACATGGACCGCGCGCACCGTGATCCCGACACCGGTGAGCGCGCACGTCGCCAGGCGCGTGTCGATCTTCTGATCCCCGTGTTGAAGGCATGGTGCACGGAGTTGGGCGTCGAGATTGCGTCGATGGGTGTGCAGGTGCATGGCGGGATGGGCTACATCGAAGAGACGGGCGCATGCCAGTTCCTGCGCGATGCGCGAATCGCGCCGATCTACGAGGGCACGACGGGCATCCAGGCTGCCGACCTCGCAGGCCGCAAGCTCGCGTCGGATCAGGGCGCGGGGATGGCTGAACTTGTTGCGGAGATGCGTCAGGCCGCGCTGGAGCTGGAGGGCAGTACGGATACGCAAGTGGCGTCCGTTGGCACGGCGCTGGCGGCTGGTGTAAAGGCGCTCGACGATGCCACCGCGTGGATGCTGCACGCATTGGCGAGCGAGCCCGACGCAGCGCTTGCCAGTTCCGTCGACTATCTGATGCTCACCGGCTACGTGTGCGGCGGGTGGCAGATGGGGCGCGCCGCGCTTGCTGCGTCAAGAAAAAGCGCAGCGAATGAAGACCCGGACTTCCATCGCACCAAACTCGCCACTGCGCGCTTCTACGCCGAGAAGGTCTTGCCCAAAGCGAATGCGCTTCTGGAGACCATCCGCAGCGGCGCATCGAGCGGGTCGAGCCTCCCAATCGAGCAGTTCTGAGCGGCGATGCAGGAAAAAACGTCGACGCGCAAATATGATTGTGTAATACGAAATAAATCAGGGATGAGATGATGAGGAGACTAGCATGCCTTGCGCTAATACCGGGCGCGATATGCACCAGTGCGATGGGGCAGAGCGCAGGCAGTGTCATAACCAGCGTGGGTGGGACCTGGCTCGACTTCGGTCAGTCTTCCACAACACCGTTGCAGAGCAGTTCGGCTGTGGGCACGTTCACGTCTTCGGGAACGGGTGGTCAGGTACATAACACGTTCACCGCAGAGCTTTCGCTGACCTATTTTGTTACGGACAACATTGCGCTGGATCTGGCGACGGGTATACCGCCCAAGCTCAAGCTATATGCTCAGGGCACCGTGGCACCATTCGGTCCCGGTGGGCCTTCGCTCGGTCTGGGGAATCTGCAGCCGCTCGCCACCACCCGGGCGTGGCCACCGATTCTTTTCCTGAAATATTTCTTCGGCAACGCGCAGACGAAGCTGCGTCCCTTCGTCGGTATCGGCGCGAACTATACGTGGTTCTCGCATACCGAGCTCAATCCGACATTCAGTGGCGCGTTACAGCAGGTTGCAGGGCCGGGCGGACAGGTCAAGGTTTCGCTCAGTCCGTCATGGAACCCTGCGTTCGCCGCGGGCGCCTCTTACAATTTGAGCAAGAACTGGTACGCGACCGCGTCGGTGACGTATCTGCCTCTCAAAACAAATGCGACGGTGAGTTCCGTGGCCGCCAACGGTCAGACGGTGTTGTCCAACACAACGCACATCACGGCGAATCCGTGGATCGCCTTTGTCGGAATAGGATACCGGTTCTAGCCCCCGTAGCGCCCGCAGCGCCCGCTTTATGTCATGTCGGCTTCTTCAGCACGTCGAGCCCTTCTGGTAGCTGCGCATCCGGGAAATGCGTGGAAAGCGTGGTTTCGCGCCACCGCTCCAGTTCCTCGGCGCGCTCAGCGTCCGCGAGACTAGCGACGTGCAGCGCATCGCCACCGAGCAACAGACGCAACGGAAGGTCGTCGCGACGTGACAGTTCGACGATCAATGTCGCGATCTTCGCGGGGTCGCTGATTTCGTGACCGCCATAAGCTTCCAGAAGCCTGAGCATCTTGCCGACCGACTGTTCGTAGTCGGGCAACATGTCATCAATGCCGCGACGAGCTTCGCTGGCCCAGTCGGTGCGCATCCCTCCCGGTTCCAGCGTACACACGCGGATGCCCAGGTGAGCAACCTCCTTCGCCACGACATCGCTGAAACCGCCGACGGCCCACTTCGCTGCCTGGTAGGCGGACAAACCTGGTGTCGACGTGCGGCCGCCCGCCGATGACACCTGGAAAATATGACCAGTGCGTTGTTCACGCATCACTGGCAGCACCGCGCGGGTCAGGGTGACCACACCGAACAGGTTAGTTTCCACCTGGTCGCGGAAATCTTGCGTTGTCATTTGCTCGAACGGAGCGGTGTGGCCGTAACCAGCATTGTTAACCAGCACATCGAGGCGACCAAAGGCATTGAGCGCGTGGTCGACTGCGCGCTGCGCGGCAACCTCATCGGTGACATCGAGTGCGACGGGACGGATCCGGTCTCCATGGCGCTCGACCAGATCTACCAGGCGTTCGGGATCGCGGGCGCCAGCAACAAGACGATCTCCCGCGGCAAGGACCGCCTCGCTGATCAGGCGCCCAAGGCCGCGCGCAGCGCCGGTTACCAGCCAGATTTTTGAAGTATCAGACATAGTGAATTCCTTTCCCGGTTCAACAGATCAAAACGACGTCAGCCACAGGCGCGAGTACGGAATCACACTATGCGCTTCGCTCATATTGCAAGTGACGCCGGTAAATGCCTGCATGCCTGCGACGGCAACACGGTCGCCCACACAGGACCTAGTTGCGGCCGCCCTGCGCGGCCTTCGAGACGTTCTCCCAGCTTTCCCAAATCTTCAGGCGTTCTGCGTAGACCTGTTTGATCAACGGAAGCATTGCGCTTCCGAGGATAAGGCGAAGGGGAGGCTCGGGCGCATCGACCACCTTCAGAATCGCTTCTCCGGTTGCGGAAGGATCGCCAAAGGCGTCGGCTGACAACATCGATGCCAGGTGCTGACGTACAGACTCGTAAGCCGGCATCGGCGGTGCCTGCCTGATGGACGATTCATTCATGAAATCCGTGGCGAACGGCCCCGGCTCGATGATCGTTACCTTGATCCCAAATCCGGCAACCTCGCTCGCAAGTGCTTCGGCCAAACCCTCCACGGCAAATTTTGTCGCTTCGTAGATACCGCCCGTCGGGAAGGCGACGATTCCCCCCGCACTCGACACCGGCAGGATATGACCCGACCCCTGCGCTCGAAGGAGAGGGAGGGCGGCCTGAATCACAGACAGCGTGCCGAACACGTTCGTCTCGAAGTTGGCGCGGGCCTCCTGAATGCTGACCTCCTCGATGGCCCCCATATAGCCATAACCGGCAACACTCAGGATCACATCGAGGCGTCCGAAGTGCTGGTGCGCGCGATTGACGGTACGGACAACCTCGTCGTGGTCGGTGACGTCGAGCGGGAGCGGCAACAGGGCCGCGTCGTATTGTTTTTGCAGGACTTCGAGTGATTGCAGGTCACGTGCAGTAGCCGCGACCTTGTCTCCGCGTGCCAGCGCGGCTTCCGTCCATCGACGGCCAAAGCCGCGCGCCGCGCCGGTGATGAACCACACCTTGGGACTGGCCATGCGTATCTCCCGAGTGAGTAGATGGTCGCTACGAGCTGACGTTTTTGGTAAAAATGTCAGTTTCAGTCTAGTTCATCTGACGGTTTTCGTCAAAGTGTCTTGTTGTCGATGTGTCATAATCGCCAGCATGAGCGAAGGAACTTCAACGCGCCGTGACCAGGTGGTCCAGGCGGCGATAGGCGTATTTCTACGATATGGCTATGCGCGCACGACAATGGCAGACATCGCGCAAGCGGCGGGTCTGTCTCGTCCGACGCTGTATCTGGCGTTTCCCGACAAGGACGCGATCTTTCATGCAGTCGTGGACGCGATGGTGGCTGACAAGCTGAGCGAGATTCGCCGGCGACTGCCTCGCTATCGCGGGTTCGAAAAAAAGCTGCGCTATGCCTGTGAGGCGTGGGGAGCAGAGGGATTCGAGTTGGTACAGGCACACCCGGACGCAAAAGACATGTTTGATCTGGGTTTCGCGTCCGTCTGTAATGGATATTCCGCGTTCGGAGACTTGCTGACGGAAATCATCAGTGCACCACTCGCCGAATCGGGCCTCGGTATAGCAGCCGTCGACCTGGCCCAGACGATATTGTTTGCGATCAAGGGGTTTAAGGAAATCGCCCGCGATGGTGCAGACATGCGGCGCATGATTGGCGTGCAGGTCGCGCTCGTGTCTGCCGCGATTGGTCGGAAAGGCTGATCAAACCCTTCTCCAGCCCCGCAGCCTCACCCAACCCAACCCCACTCCTTGCATTGAGCCGGTTCGGGAGGCGTGATACGGTTGAATCTCCTGTCCGTTGGCGGCATGACCGCATGACCGACCTCCTCGAACACGACTTTGCCTTCGGCGTCGCGCGCCAGCTCTTCGAACGTCGCTGCGCCGACGCGACCGCGGACGAAAGAGACGCGCTATTCGCCGGCCCGGCGCGGCCGGTCGCTACGCTTTTTCAAGGCGACGGCTCAAGCAGCACAGCACAGGATACCGGCTTCGCCGTCCTGCATGGACTCTACTGGCTGACGGTCAACCTCGCCGACCATGCTCCGCTGCTGCTGGCCGTCGACGACGCGCACTGGGCCGACGAGCGTCGTTGCGCTGGCTCGCCTACCTGGCACCGCGACTCGACGGGCCGAACGTTTCGCTCATCGCGGCGTTGCGCCCGGACGAGCCCGCGTCGGCGGGCAAGGGCGTTCAACGCGCGGACGTTCGTCGATGAGTGCGTTTACGGGTCCACGTCCAGCGTTACGCCGGCGCAGCGAATCACGCGCAGGTAAGCGACCGTATCCCCTACTGCGGCGGTGGCCTGCTCCGCAAGCCTCCACATGCGCGAAGACTTTTCGGCGCACGCCATCATCGTCTCGAGAGCGTCCGAATCTGCGAACCCGTGAGCTGCCGCTGCCCCGAGTACGGCATCGAGAACACGTTGGGCCGCAACTCGGGCAGCGATCGGCGCCATGGGAGCCCGATATGTAAGAAAGCCTGCCATCAGCAAAAATTCGGCCCGGCTGATGTGCTGGCCATTGCCAACAGGAACACCGTCCGTATCGACTCGATCTTGCGTCATGGATCGCCTCCCGCTTTGGAGCACTAAGCGCTGTGATCGCACGGATCCATGCCGTTACTGCCGCCGGCCGTTCCGTAGCGGATTCGACGACGGCCCGGTGCTGCACGCAGCACCGGACGCCGCTTGATGTCTGGGGTGATGTCTCAGGCCGCGCAGAGATAGTCTAGTACAGGATGAATCGCTAATGCCGGCAAACCCGGCGTACGATCGCCGCGGGCGTTGCCCATTAAGTGCGTGTTTCGTTAAGCTGGGCATCGACACCGGGTTTATATGAAACCTTCCACCTTCAACGTAGTCGCGCAGTAACGACCGACAGGTGAAAAGGCCAATTTCTCGCCATGCCGAGACCCCAAGTCGTAGTATTCTTGATCCGCCTCCTGCTTCCCAGCGATAGCCGCTGCCTCGCTACTTCGGGTCAACTGTCGTGCGGCTCTGAAAGGATGATGATGAGGCGAATCCCTGCGTGCAAGTTCCCATAGGCGCACAGGGGAGGACGACGTCCAAAGCAACTATCCAGTAATTGTCATCTTTTTGAAGGCTTCGAAACACTTTGCGAACATCGCCGATGCCTGGCGAGTCCGTGCGGGTGACTGATCCCGGCCACGCGGACTATTCTCTTCGAGGGCATTAATGAAAACGCTGTTTCTGCAGGCACCTTCATATGAAGGCTTCGATGGCGGAGCGGGCTCGCGCTTCCAAACGAAGCGCGAGATTCGATCATTCTGGTATCCGACGTGGCTGGTCCAGCCTGCTGCGCTGATCGAGGGTAGCCGGGTCGTGGATGCTCCCGCAGATAGCCTGTCGCTGGATACGACACTCGACATTGCTCAGGAATACGAACTCGTCATCATTCACACGAGCTCTCCATCGTTCCAGAGTGACGTTCAATTCGCAGAGCACTTAAAGCGGCGCAAGCCCCCGATCCTCATCGGTATGATTGGGGCAAAAGTCGCCGTCGATCCTCACGGCTCACTGACCGCGAGTGACGCACTCGACTTCGTGTGCCGTGAAGAATTCGACTTCACATGTCGCGAGATCGCGCAGGGTCTGCCGTTCGAATCGATTCTCGGTCTGAGCTATCGTCTGCCGGACGGCGGGATCATGCACAACGACGCCCGACCGATTCTCGAAGACATGGACCAGTTGCCGTTCGTCTCGCCCATCTATAAGCGCGACCTGACGCCGGAGAACTATTTCAGCGGCTATCTCAAGCATCCGTATCTGTCGCTCTACACGGGGCGAGGCTGCAAATCCAGGTGCACCTTTTGCCTCTGGCCGCATACGGTCGGGGGTCATCGCTACCGCACGCGTTCGGTCGAGAACGTCCTCGAAGAGGTGAAATGGATCAGGGATAACATGCCCGAAATCAAGGAGATCATGTTCGACGACGATACCTTTACGGATCTCAGACCGAGAGCCGAGGAGATCGCTCGTGGTCTTGGCAAATTAGGCGTGACGTGGTCGTGCAACGCAAAGGCGAACGTGCCCTATTCAACCCTCAAGGTGATGAAAGAAAATGGGTTGCGGCTCTTGCTGGTCGGGTACGAATCCGGCGACGACCAGATTCTCGTGAACGTCAAAAAGGGCCTGCGGACCGATATGGCCCGCCGATTCAGCGACGATTGCCGCAAGCTCGGCATCAAGATCCACGGCACGTTCATTCTTGGGCTTCCCGGCGAGACGCACGAAACGATCCAGAAGACGATCGAATACGCGAAAGAGATCAATCCCCACACGATCCAGGTGTCACTCGCTGCGCCCTATCCGGGTACCGTCCTTCATAAGCAAGCGGTCGAGAACGGATGGTTGAATGAAAGCAAGGTCATCACCCTCGTCAATTCGGCGGGCACCCAGGCTTCCACTATCGGCTATCCGCACCTGTCGCGCGAAGAGATCTACGTTGGCGTTGAGGAGTTCTACAAGCGTTTTTATTTCAGACCAACCAAGATCTGGGAAATCGTCCGCGAAATGCTGGTGAGTTGGGAGATGATGAAACGGCGCCTGCAGGAAGGCGTAGAGTTCTTCAGATATCTCCGTGCACGCAAGGCGTGAGGCGCCGGTACACCTTTCCCGGAATGTGATGAGGCCCCGGCCGGCATCAGGAAGAAGACCGCACCACCCAACACGCTCAGCGTAACCAACGACATACGCAACCAGAACGGTTGCTGGCTTCGAGCCGCAACGAACTGCACAAATGATGTCGTAGTCAGGCATGGCAACGTGCGTCGGATCGAGAACGCATCGCCAGTTTCCTCGCCAGGACGTTGAGATAACCCGCTTGGGGCAGGCGTGCAGAGCCGCACGGTTCAAGGTATCGTACTGTTCAGCACACCGGCGCGGATAGCCAGGCGCTTCTCCCTATTCCCGTAGTCTGCCCAACATATCGCTTCGAGCGCAGAACAGTTCCTCAGAATGTCGGGAAACCCGGCAGCACCGATGTGGTGTAGTGGCTTCATTAGAGACCGTCATAGGAGAACGTTTATGAACGCAATCAAAGCAATCAAGTTAGCGAGCTGCGCGCTGATTGTCCTGGCTTCAGTCAACGCCTATGCGCAGTCCAGCGACGCCGGCGCAATGGCGCCCGCCGCACCGACCGCGAAGTCGGTCAAGGCGGAAAACCGCGCTTTGGGAAAGAAAGTGCGTGCCGCGCTCGCGAAGGCTGGGGGGATCGATGTCGCCAATATGACCGTGCGCGCGCGTAGCGGCGCTGTGTCGCTGACAGGCACCGTGCCTGACGCGTCGCAGATTGACAAAGCAGCGACCGTCGCGAAGGGCGTCGCGGGCGTCACTTCCGTCGACAACCATTTGACGATTCGCACGGAGGGCGGCCAGTAATCGCGCGAGCGCGTCGGGCGACCGGATCGCCGTCAAGCCTTACCAGGCAAGGTGTTGCCGGGCGCACATTAAATATGTCACTGTTGCCGAACGCGCGGGCACGTCAGTCATCTGGACGAAACGCTCATCGCGCGGCAAGCAGGCCGACTCCCGGAGCATCGCGGGGCCGCGATGGCTTCAGGGACTGCCACGCCGCTATTAGACCAAGGTCCAATTGCCTTGACGGCAAGCAGGAACCACTATTGATATGACCCGGGAAGGTCCCGATGCGGGAGTTCGTTTCAAACCGCCAGGTCGCATTCAGAATGGAGCGCGTGTCATGAGCAAGTATCTGCGGCTTTTTCTCGCGGTCCCGCTTTTGCTACTCACGGTGGCCTGTTCGACGCAAGAGACTTCGTCGCCTGGAACGGGTGATCCAGAACTGGAGGCTCAAGCGCGCGCGGCGCTGCAGCAACTGTTTGACACGGCGCCCAGAGCCAGGGACCTTCATGATCGGGCGAAGGCTGTGCTCGTGTTTCCGAATATCCTCCGGGCGGGCCTCGGGGTGGGCGCGCAAGGCGGAAGAGGGGTACTGTTCGGTTCCGACGGCAAAGTCCTGGGCTACTTCAGAAACACAGGGGTTTCGTGGGGCCTGCAGGCTGGTGCGCAGACGCTCTCGGAGGCGTTGTTCCTGATGACCGACAGAGCCGCGCGGCAACCCTTCGATAGTAGTGGTTGGGCCGTTGGCGTAGGCCCGACCGTTGTAGTCGTGGATGCGGGCGCAGCCAGGTCGATGAACACCACAACGCTGCAGGCGGATGTCTACGCATTTATTTTTGGTCAGCAGGGGTTGATGGCCGGACTCGGCGTACAAGGCCAACGGATTACGAGGCTCAATCCGTGAGGTGTCGACGGCCCCGTCGAATTGGAGCACTACAGAGACATTTGTCGATGACGCTTTGACCTTTCGCCACCTTCTGCTGGTACAGACCGTGCGCGGTGACTGACGCAGACAACACATTCCACAAAACATGGATGAAATGGCTCCGCTATAATCCCAGCCATGAAATTTCTCCGGACATTGCTCCTCCTGTTCCTTTGCACTGTGCTGCCCGTCAGTGGGCTGGCAGCAAGCGGGCTGACTGGAGAATGTCCGATGCAGATGTCCATGTTCGCTGACGAAGGCAGTGCAATGTCGTCGGACATGCCCGGCTGCCAAACGATGAAGTCCTCGCAACCGGGAAAAGCCAAAGGCTTCTTCTGCAAGGCAACGGCGCAATGTCAGCTTGGCAGCCTGTATCACCCGCTGTCGCGCATCGAGGTAACCCGTCCCGCCGGGCTGTCCAGCCCCGTCGTATTCCATTACGCACAGTCGCTCACCGTCCGTGAACCGGCCGGTCTCTGGCGACCTCCTCGCACCCTCTGATCCCTTTCTGACAGGTTCGCCGCGTTTGCGGCGAGGTCGTCCTGCGTCCAGGACGTGGATTCCCTTTGGGATTCCGCCGTTGGGGTTAGAACATGTCTTTGACCATTGGCACGCCGTCATGCCGGCGTGCACCACTGCGCGCGCATTCACTTTTTACCCCGCTGATTCTCACGAGCGTCGCTACGTACGCTCAGGAAACACCCGTCACGCTTGATGCGGCACTTCAGGCCGCGACGGACCACTCCGCCGCCATGGGGGCTGCACAGGCAACGGTGCGCGCCAGTTCGGAAGCGGCCGCCCGGGCCGGCCAGTTGCCCGACCCGACGCTCAAAGCCGGCGTCGACAACCTGCCTGTGACCGGGCAGCAAAAATTCACCATTGGCCAGGATTTCATGACGATGCGCCGCATCGGCATCGAGCAGGAATGGGTGTCCGGCGACAAGCGCCGACTCCGGTCCGCATTGGCGAACGACGTAGTGGACCGCGAGCGGGCGGGCTACCTCGCTTTGCTCGCGAACACTCGCGAGCAAACAGCCACGGCGTGGCTGAACGCAGTCTATGCGAAGAAGGCCGTTTCGCTGCAGCAGGAGCTCGTTGACCACATGACCCACGAGCTGGATGCAACGAAAGCGTCTTATCGCGGAGCGAAAGCGACTGCCGCCGACGTGACGCAGGCCCAGGCGATGCTCGCGCAGACCCAGGACCAGTTGCTCAAGGCCCGGCAGACGTTCCAGACCGCGCTCATCGGCCTGTCCCGCTGGACGGCAACGCCCGTTTCGGACGTGAGCGGTGAGCCGCCGGCGCCACAGTCCTATGTGTCATCGCTGCCTCCAGAGGAACTGCGTCAGGTGCAACCGGCGCTCGTCGCAGCATCCCGGGACATTGACGTCGCCGATGCCGATACCGCCGTCGCGAACAGCAACCGCAGCCCCAACTGGACGTGGGAAGTCGCCTACCAGCAGCGCGGCGGGGCGTACTCGAACATGGTGTCGATCGGCGTGAGCATTCCGCTCCCCATCCATCGCAAGAACTACCAGGACCGGGACGCCGCCGAGAAGGCGGAACTGGGCACCAGGGCGCGGCTGATGTACGAGGACGCGCAGCGTCAGGTGGAAGCCGACATCCGCACGCAGTCAGCCACCCTCGCGAGCGGTCGCGAACGTATTGCCAATCTCACTCACGCCCTGCTTCCGGCTGCGGACCAGCGCGCGCAACTCGCGGCTGCAGCGTACAAAGCAGGTACTGGCTCGCTGGCCGATACCTTCGCTGCGAGGCGTGCACAGCTCGACGCTGAACTTCAGGTGCTGGACCTGCAGCGCGACGTGTCGCAAACCTGGGCACAGCTCGAATACCAGGTCGTGCCCGCCTCGATGTCCGCTTCAATGCCCGTCGGTCAGTGAAGGAGAACAGCATGCAAAAGAAACAACTGATACGCGCGGCCCTGATGATGTTTGCCGCAGCGGCGCTGCTCGGTGTCGGCTATGTCGCCGGCACACATCGTCCGGCGACGCATGGCACAAGCGCGCTGGAGGCAACACCGTCCGGCGACAAGGTTGACCCGAAGTCCGGTCGCAAGGTGCTCTACTGGCACGACCCGATGGTGCCGAGCCAGCATTTCGACAAACCTGGCAAGTCGCCTTTCATGGAGATGCAGCTCGAGCCGGTCTACGCTGATGAAGGCAGCGGGGCCACCGCCATCAAGATTGACCCGGGCCTCCAGCAGAATCTGGGCATCCGCTACGCGACCGTACGCATGCAGGACACAACGGAAGGATTCGATGCCGTCGGCACCACGCAGTTCGACGAATCGCGCTCAGATGTCGTGCAATCCCGGGTGACGGGTTACATCGACCACCTTTATGCCAGCGCGCCGATGCAGCGGATTGCGAAGGGCGCACCGATTGCGTCGCTGTTCGTACCCGACTGGCTGGCACCGCAGGAAGAGTACCTCGCGCTCAGGCGCGGCGGGATGGACAGCAGCATGCTGGAAGCGTCCCGCGCGCGTATGCGTGCGCTGTCGATTCCGGACGGCGTCGTCGAGGTACTGGACCGGACCGGCAAGGCGCAGACACATGTCGTGCTGTCATCGCCGGAAACCGGCGTCGTGAGCGAACTGAACGTCAGGGATGGCGCGATGGTGGTGCCGGGGCAAACGCTCGCGAAGGTCGCCGGTCTCTCAAAGCTGTGGCTTATCGTTGAAATCCCTGAAGCGCTTGCACTGAGCGTGCAGCCCGGCATGACGGTAGATGCGACGTTCGCGGGTGACCCCGCCCAGCATTTCAACGGGCAGATTCGTGAAATCCTGCCCGGCATCAGCACCAGCAGCCGCACGCTGCAGGCACGCCTCGAAATCGACAACACTGCGCTGAAGCTCACGCCCGGTATGCTGATGCGTGTGCGTGTCGGTGGACAGAAGGCGGTCTCGCGTCTGCTCGTCCCGTCCGAGGCAGTCATCACGACGGGCAGGCGCTCCGTCGTCATCGCGAGGAACAGTGATGGCCGCCTGCAGCCCGTTACGATCGCGGTTGGCAACGATGTCGGTGATGAAACTGAGGTGTTAGGCGGTCTGAGCGATGGCGACACGGTCGTTGCTTCCGGTCAGTTCCTCATTGATTCCGAAGCCAGTCTGAAGTCGGTTCTGCCGAGACTGGAAGGTGGCTCGGCATCGGGCGCAACCGGCCTCGCCTCCACGACCGGTTCGACGCCAGCCAATGCCCCTGCTGCGATCCAGACGTACGAGACCATGGGGAAGGTCGAAAAGGTCACGCCGAAAGACATTACGTTCTCGCATCAACCTGTTCCGGCGCTTGGCTGGGGCGCGATGACGATGGCGTTCAACAAGCCTTCGGCCAATGCGTTCCCGGACGTGAAAGCGGGTGAGACTGTGCATTTCGTGTTCCGGCAAACGGACGATGGCTACCAGCTAACGAAGGTCGAACCCGTCGGAGGTGCCAGATGATTGCGCGCCTCATTCGTTGGTCGATTCACAACCGGTTCCTGGTATTGCTCGCGACGGTGCTCGTCACGGGGTGGGGCGTCTACTCCGTGACTCAAACACCGCTCGATGCACTGCCTGACCTCTCCGATACGCAGGTCATCATCAAGGCATCGTATCCGGGCAAGGCGCCGCAGGTCATCGAAGACCAGGTCACGTACCCGCTCACCACGACGCTGCTTGGTGTGCCAGGCGCGAAGACCATCCGCGCGTATTCCTCGTTCGGTGATGCATTTGTCTACGTGCTGTTCGATGACAGGACTGACCAGTACTGGGCACGCTCGCGCGTGCTCGAATACCTGAACCAGGTGCAAAGCCGCCTGCCGCCTGGGGCGACCGTATCGCTTGGGCCGGATGCAACTGGCCTGGGCTGGGTGTACGAGTACGCACTCGTCGACAAGACAGGACAGCACGACCTCGGACAGCTGCGCGCGCTCAATGACTGGTTCCTGAAGTTCGAACTGAAGTCAGTGCCGGATGTGTCCGAAGTCGCGTCCATTGGCGGCATGGTGCGCCAGTATCAGGTCGTGCTCGACCCGGACAGGCTGCGTGCGTATGGCATCACCCAGGCGATGGCGGCCGACGCGCTGGGTAAGGCCAACCAGGAGTCAGGCGGCTCGGTGGTCGAGCTCGCCGAGTCCGAGTACGTGGTCCGCTCGTCGGGCTATCTGCGCTCGCTGGATGATTTTCGACATGTCGTGCTGCGAACGAACGACGCCGGCACACCGGTGCTTCTTGGCGATGTCGCGCGCATCCAGATAGGACCCGAGACGCGTCGAGGCATTGCCGAGCTGAACGGCGAGGGCGAGGTCGCAGGCGGCGTCATCGTCATGCGTTCGGGCAAGAACGCGTTGACGACCATCGAGGCGGTGAAAGCAAAACTGGCTGACCTGAAGCGGTCGCTGCCGTCTGGCGTCGAGGTTGTCACGACCTACGACCGCTCGCAGCTGATCGACCGCGCCGTGGACAACCTCAAGGACAAGCTCATCGAGGAGTTCATTGTCGTCGCGCTGGTCTGCGCGGTCTTCCTGTTTCACCTGCGCAGCGCATTCGTGGCCATCCTGTCGCTGCCGCTCGGCGTACTGGCCGCGTTCATCGTGATGCGCTACCAGGGCATCAATGCGAACCTGATGTCGCTCGGCGGCATCGCGATTGCCATCGGCGCGATGATAGACGCGGCCATCGTGATGATAGAGAACGCGCACAAGCACCTGGAGGCCTTTGAGCACACGTTTCCCGGAACACAGCTGACGGCCGCGCAGCGCTGGGAACTCATTGCGACATCCGCCGCCGAGGTGGGGCCCGCACTGTTCTTCTCGCTGCTCATCATCACGCTGTCCTTTATCCCGGTGTTTTCGCTGGAAGGACAGGAAGGCAAGCTCGTCTCGCCGCTGGCGTACACGAAGACGTACACGATCGCGGCCGCAGCCGGGCTGTCCGTGACGCTCGTGCCCGTCCTGATGGGCTATCTCATCCGGGGCCGCATTCCGCATGAAAATGCCAACCCCATCAACCGCGTGCTGATTCGCCTCTACAGGCCGCTGCTCGAGGCAACGCTTCGACGCCCATGGCTTGCGATTGGTGTCGCCGTGATTGCACTGGCTGCCACCATCGTCCCGGTGTCGCGTCTCGGCGGAGAGTTCCTGCCGCCGCTCGATGAGGGCGACCTGCTGTACATGCCGACCGCGCTGCCGGGCATTTCGACTGAGAAAGCGAGCGAGCTGCTGCAACAGACCGACCGGCTCATCAAGACCGTGCCGGAAGTGGCGACCGTGTTCGGCAAATCGGGACGCGCCGACACCGCAACGGACCCCGCACCGGGTCTCGAGATGTTCGAGACGACGATTCAGTTCAAGCCGCGCAGCCAGTGGCGACCCGGCATGACGCCAGAAAAGCTGGTCGATGAACTGGACCGGACGGTGAAGGTACCGGGCTTGTCGAATGTATGGGTTCCGCCTATCCGCAACCGCATCGATATGCTGTCGACGGGCATCAAGACGCCAGTCGGGGTCAAGATTTCGGGACCCGAGCTGACGCAGATCGACAGGCTTGCGGCGCAGGTTGAAGCGGCGGTGAAGGATGTGCCAGGCGTGACCTCCGCGCTCGCCGAACGCCTGAACGGCGGCCGGTACATCGATGTCGATATCGACCGGCTGGCCGCCGCGCGCTATGGCCTGTCGGTGGCAGACATTCAGTCGGTCGTATCGTCGGCGGTGGGTGGAGAAAACGTCGGCGAGGTCATTGCCGGCCGTGAGCGCTTCCCCATCAACATCCGCTATCCACGCGAGGTCCGGGACTCCCTCGAGAGGTTGCGTCAATTGCCGGTCGTCACGGACCGGGGCGCGCAAATCCAGCTCGGCGATGTCGCGCATATCGCCATTTCCGACGGCCCGCCGTCGATTCGCAGTGAGAATGCGCGGCTCTCCGGTTTTGTCTACGTCGACATTCGCAATACGGACCTGCAGTCGGCGGTGAAAGCGATGCAACGTGCCGTAGCGGAGAAGGTGGTGTTGCCGCCTGGGTATTCAATTGCGTGGTCCGGCCAGTTCGAGTACCTGGAGCGTGCGGCGGCGAAGTTGCGCACCGTCATTCCCGTGACGCTCGTCGTTATCTTCGTGCTGTTGTTCCTGACCTTCAATTCGGCTGCCGACGCGCTGCTGCTGATGTCGACGGTTCCGTTCGCCCTTGTCGGCGGTTTCTGGCTTATATGGATGCTGGGACATGCGGTATCTGTCGCAACCGCAGTCGGATTCATTGCGCTCGCGGGCGTGGCGGCGGAGTTCGGTGTCGTGATGCTGCTGTACCTGAAGGGCGCGCTGAATCGCAGGCTGGAAGCCGGTGAGCCACTGACCGAGGCACTTCTGTTCGATGCGATTCGCGAAGGCGCCGTATTGCGCGTGCGACCCAAGGCAATGACGGTCGCGGTCGTGCTCGCAGGCCTCATCCCCATCATGGTTGGACACGGCGCCGGTTCGGAAGTCATGCAGCGCATTGCCGCACCCATGGTCGGCGGCATGGTCACGGCGCCGCTGCTGTCGATGTTCGTTATTCCAGCAGCCTGGTTCCTGTTACAGCGCCGCCGCGTGAGAAGGCAGGCTCTTTCGCCGTTCCCCCATGCGATACCTTCCGGCATGAAAGTGCCATCTACTCAATCTGGAGAAACCCAATGAAGAAGCTGATTGTTGCGTCTGTCGTACTTGTAGCCTTCGTCGCTGCGCCCGCGTTCGCTGGCGATGACGTGGCTGGCATGAACATGTCCACGCCGTCGGCTCCGAAGACGTCGTCGAACACCGCACTCACCGATGCCCAGGTCAAGAAGGTGGACCCTGAGACCGGCATGGTCACGCTGAAGCACGGCGCGCTGGACAACGTCGGGATGCCGCCGATGACGATGGCATTCAAGGCGAAGGATGCCGCGATCGTCAAGCAGGTTCACGAGGGTAACAAAGTCAAGGTCCGCGTCGAAAACGTCAATGGCACCTTGACCATTGTGAAACTGGAAAAGCAGTCGCGATGAAGTACTGATACCGTACTCGCAGGCTCACCGTTCGTGACGAGCCTGCGGTCCGGTCTGCAATGTCGCTCGGCATCCAACGCTGGCGCGTTACTGGTCGTCTGCCGGTATGAAGGCCATGCCATGCGGGCTGACCAGATTGGTCACCAACGGAAGGAGTGCTCCGCTGGCCAGATCGAGCTGGCCGACATAGGCCGGCACCGCTGGTGCACCACTCGCAGCAGCTACACCCGTTGATGCGGAGAACGCCGCTCCGCGCTGCCAGACATCGGCACTGATCTTGTACACGATGTTTGCCTTCGTGTCGGCCACGAGCAGGAAGCCCCGTCGCGTGGTGGCGAATACCGTGTCGTCAATCTGCACGTGGCCGAGAAGTGGCAGATATTGCACGCGCGGATCCTTGCCCGGCCCGCGCAACAGAACGAGCTGACCATCTCCCTGGTCATCGAGCAGAACATCACCCGACGGCGTCAGCGTCATCGAATCCGGATCGGTCAGGTTGAGCCGCGCCACCGTGCCAAACGGAATATTGCTGGCCTCAGGCGTACCGGACAACACGCGAGAGACGTCGATCGTGCCGTTTGAGCGGAGGAGCCCGCGAACAATCGCGGGACCCGTACTTTGGCCATTGGCGTCAAGGGTAGGGTTGGACGCGCTGAAAAAGGCCTGACCGTCCATGAACACGATGTCGTCGTAACCGCCGCCGTGCGGCGGCTTGCCGAAAACATAGCGTGTGGTCCGACCGGTCGCCGCGTCTATCGTGACGAGGTTTGCATTCGCATCCTCATTCTGCACCGCCCAGATTTCCCGGGTGTAGGGATTGACCTTCAGACCATCGTTGTGTCCCGTCACGGTAAATGTCCGCAGGGCATTGCCGTCGCGCGAGTACTCAACGATCTGGCTCTGCGCGTTACCCGAACCATCGGGTGCGCCGCCGTTTGCATAGGCGACCCAGATGTGATCATCAAGCACGGCCAGGGAGTCCGGCGCGCTGGACCCGGCGGGCGGCGCCGCGAAGACGCTTATGCTGAAGCCCGGCGTGGGCACCGGCTTCGGCGGCGTTTGCGCGGTGGCGCCACCGGACGCGAAACAGAACGCGGCGAACGCTAGCGTGGTGCAATTGAAAATGCGGCTGGCTACGGACACAGGTCGAATGCTTGGCATGCTCGGCTCCTGAGATGTGTATGCGGGCGGGGAAAGCGGGGGCGCGGAATGGAGTGCGGGTTGGCCCGAGGCTGATCGGACGTAATGGCCGGAAATAGTACGTAACAGATGGGAACATATAACTGTGACTGCGCGGTGACATAGCCAGCACTCAGGCGCGGATCGTCGTGCCTGTTCCACGCCACACGCAGCTGAACGGCGTCGGCCCGGTTCCGCCAGCGCCCCACTCGCGCCAACAGTCGGTTTCTCGCAAATCAAGCGCCCAGACCACGCTTCACACCAGCCAGCCGCCGCCATCCACGGGAAGCACCTGACCGGTTACGTAGCTGTTCAACATCAAATAGACATAACCCGCAGCGGCCTCTGCAGGCGAAGCGCCTCGCGGCAAGGGCAAACGTGCTACGAACGCCTGCAACCTGTCCTCAGGCATCAGTTTTGTATGGTCGGTAAGAATGATGCCTGGACACACGGCGTTGACCCGTACCGGGGCGAGATCGATAGCGAGGCCGCGTGCAAGATGCTCGATGGCTCCGCCTGCCGCGGTCGCCAATGGGGCACTTTTGATGGGGCGATGTGCGAGCATGCCGCTCGTCAGCGTGATCGATCCATTCGGATTGATCGACCGGATACCGTGCTTGACGGCTGCCAGCGCCCCCCAGAACCGGACCGAGAATCCGTCGCGTGCCGCAACGAGGTCAAGGTCCCGCTTGCCGATAAACATCTGCATGCCCCAATCCCCCGCGGTCAATGCGAGATGATCGAAGGCACCGATATTTTCGAAAAAGCGGGATACGCTGTCTTCGTCTCGCAGATCGATCACGTTGCCCGTCGCAAAAGGCAGTCGCTCGACAGCCGCGTTGACGTTTGCCGCATGGCTCGACGCGATCACGACTTCAGCGCCCATTTCCTGCGCAAGCGCGGCGACTGCAAAACCGATACCCGATGTTCCTCCAATCACGACGACACGCTTCCTCGCGAGCGACATGGCCGCTTCGGTCATTCCATTTCTCCTTCATGGACTGCTGTGGCTAGTCCCCGGCAGTTTCGGCCTTACGGCGATGGCGCGAAGTAGCCGGGCTGGTCGATGTCAGCGATGAGCTCCGGCTGCTCCGGCTGCCAGCCGAGATATGACCGGGTCCGCTCGCTGGAGCCAGGGCAGTCAATGCCCGCGAACCGCGCGAACCAGCCAAAATGCTCAGCGGCTTCTTCGGGAGTTTTGCCGACCACGGGAATGTTCAGACGGCGACCGATTACCTCCGCGATCTGTTTGAAAGGCACGCCTTCCTCGGCAATCGCGTGGAAGGGCCCGCCTTCGGCGCCGCGTTCAAGAGCAAGCCGATAAACACGGGCAGCGTCGAGTCGATGCACCGCAGGCCAGCGGTTGTTCCCTTCGCCTACGTAGGCAGACACTCCTTTCTCCCGTGCAATACCGATAAGGCGGGGCACGAAGCCATGATCTCCGAGGCCATGCACCGTCGGCGCCAGACGGACCACCGCCACGCGCACGCCACGTGCCGCGAACGCAGCGGCCGTCACTTCAGGCGAGCGGGGAAAGGAGGCGATGGGGGGACGCGGCGGTTCGTCCTCCGTCGTGACGCGGCCTGGCGCCAGCAGCGCCACGCCCGATGTGACGATGAACGGGCGGTCGGAGCCTTCCAGCTCACCGCCGATCGCCTCGATAGCGCGCCGCTCCTGCTCGCAGTTTTCCGCGAACTTCGAGAAGTCGTGGTTGAAGGCGGTGTGGATCACGCCATCCGACTGGGCAGCACCTTTCTTCAGGCTGTCCAGATCGTCGAGCGAACCGCGCCATACCTCCGCGCCGGCCGCCGCCAAGGCCTGCGCGGCATTTTCCGAACGCGCCAGCCCCAGCACTTGATGGCCAGAAGCGATCAGATCCTCGACGACCGCCGAGCCCACCCAACCGGTCGCACCAGTGACAAATACACGCATGATTCAGATCTCCAGGTTTTCGCCTGAGACCAATATCGATGCGTACGGTATCGTGGTAAAGTAGTGACGTTATCGTGTTATAAGAACTACCATGATAAGCGAACACGTCGCCGGTCATGACCTGCTTGGAGCCTATCTGAAGGACCGCCGGACGAAGCTCGATCCGGCAGCCTTTGGCTTTTCGTCGAAGCGCCGCCGCACTCCCGGCCTGCGCCGCGAAGAGGTCGCCCAGCGGGCCAATATCAGTCCGGCCTGGTACACGTGGCTTGAGCAAGGCCGGGGCGGTGCGCCTTCGGCCGACGTGCTCGACCGGATTGCCAGCGCCTTGATGTTGACGAACGTCGAACGCGAGCATCTCTTCCTGCTCGGCCTCGGCCGGCCGCCTGAGGTCCACTACCAGGCAAACGAAGGCGTCACGCCAAGGCTGCAACGTGTGCTCGATGCGTTAAATCCGAGCCCGGCGCTCATCCGGACGGCGACGTGGGATGTGGTGGCCTGGAACCAGGCGGCTACTGTGATGCTCGTCGACTATGGATCGCTTCCCCCGGCGCAGCGCAATGTCCTGCGGTTCATGTTCCTTGACCCGCGTGCCCGCGCCGCGCAATACGATTGGGAGAGCGTTGCGCGGTTCGTCGTAGGTGCATTCCGGGTCGATGTGGCACGCGCAGGCGCTGCGACAGCGGTGAGCGACCTTGTCGATGAACTCTGCCGCCTGAGCCCCGAGTTCGGGGCCATGTGGCGCAATAACAATGTCCACGCCCATGGCGAAGGCGTCAAACACATCCGGCATCCGGTTCTTGGCCCGCTCTCGTTCGAATATTCGGTGTTCGCGGTGGATGGGCGAACGGATCTCAGTATGGTGGTCTACAACCCCGCAACTCAGGCGGACGTCGACAGAATCAGCTCAGCGATGGCTGCAGCACCTGCGCTCGACCTGACATGACTACCGCTCCCGCATCGGGTACGACGTCGCCAGGAGAGTCGCAAGCGCCGGACATGCCGTCAGGCGCCTCCAGCCCGGTGAACTTGTGCAGGGGTCGCGGTGGCCTGCGGAGTCAGTCATGTTGAACATCTGTATTGCTTGCGACACCGGACGTTGCCTGCATAATGCGTCGACGGGCAGCTTCATGCCCTGAGGTGGTCCGTCAAGGTTTTTGGGCGGTAAGTTGCTGTTCGCACCCGGCTCGGCCACGCACGGTCCTTCGCATTTGATTCGTGCAAGAATGGACGGCGCCGGATTTATCCGAGAGCCTCCAGCATGAATGACACATTCGATCTCGAACGGCTGATTCCAGGCTTCACTGCACCAGCGTTGCCGCCGTGCAGAGCCGACCACGCAACCATCACCGCTGCCGAGCGCGGCACCCGGCAGTGGACGAGCAGCGTCGCCGGCCCCCTGAAGCCGGGCTCCGATGTGCATCGCCGCGAGGTGTGCCGGATGTTTCGCGAGACCTTCAACCCGTACCGCCCTTCGGTACTCGACTGGCCGAAGCTCGAACCCGACGCGCTTCTTCGGATCGTCTCGCTGCCGATCTGGGACATCGCGGTGCAGACGGAAGGCAGGGCGCGGCTACGCATGGCAGCGTATGCGGCCACCATCGACGAACCGGACATGCGCCACGCGCTCGCGCTGAACGCGTGGGAAGAGAGCCGTCACAAGGAGGTGCTCTCGCGGATGGTGACCGCATACAAAATAGCCCTCGCGAGCGAGCCTCCCGACGTCTACCCGAAGGACGTCGAATGGGCCTACCTTGTGACCGGTTACAGCGAGTGCATCGACAGCTTCTTCGCGTTCGGCCTGTTCGAGGTCGCGCGCCGCTCGGGCCTGTTCCCGCCCGAGCTGATCGACACCTTCGAGCCGGTGATGCAGGAAGAGTGCCGCCATATCCTGCTGTTCGCAAACTGGGTGGCATGGCACCGTGCGCGGCTGTCCTGGTGGCAGCGCATCCGCTTCGAGCTGAAAGTGGCTGCTGTGTGGGCGTTCCTCGGCTGGGAGCGGATCAGCCTTGCGCGCACGCTCGACGCCGACGGCAACGAGCACAAGCACGACAACAACTTCACAGTGAACGGCGCACATGCAGTGTCCGCGGCCGAAACCAGCGTGCACGAACTGATGACGCTGTGCCTGGAAGAGAATAACCGGCGCTTCTCCGGCTACGACCGACGCCTGCTTCGCCCCGAGACGATGCCGAAGCTCGTGCGTTTCGCGCTGCGTTTCATGCGTGCGGACAACAGGAGGTAACGATGCCTGGGTCGCGACAGCCTACGGCAATAGTCTGCTCAGGCCCGGGCACGTCCTGATGGAGATGACCGCGCGAACGCAGTTCGCGGCCAGGTTCAGTGGCGCTCCGGGAAACGAAGTTTCGAATGAGTCCGGCCGTACGACATGTAGATGACCATGCCGATCACCAGCCACACGACCAGGCGGATCCAGGTAATGAGCGGCAGTCCGACCATCAGCAGAAGGCAGAACAGAATGCCCAGGATCGGCACGATCGGCACACCCGGAACGCGGAATGGCCGGGAGGCGTCGGAATCGCTGCGCCGCAGATAGATCACGGCGCCACACACGAGGATGAACGCGAACAAGGTGCCGATGCTGACCATCTCGCCCAGCACGTTGATTGGCGTGAATGCCGCCACGATCGCGACAATCGTGCCGATCATCATCTGACTGAGGTGAGGCGTCTGCAGGCGCGGATGGACACGGGCAAAGAGGCGCGGCAGCAGGCCATCCTGCGACATCGTGAAAAAGATGCGGCTCTGGCCGTACAGCAACACGAGGATGACTGTCGTGAGCCCGGTCAGCGCGCCGATCTTGATGAGAATGGAGAACCAGGTCACGCCGATCGCATCGACGCCCTTTGCGATCGGGTCGGGCACGTTGAGTTCGGCATAGGGGACGAGCCCGGTCAACACGCCAGCCACGAGAATATAAAGGATCGTGCATATGACCAGCGATCCGAGGATGCCGATGGGCATATCGCGTTGCGGCTTTCTTGCTTCCTGCGCGGCAGTGGATACCGCATCAAAACCGATGAAGGCAAAAAAGACCACAGCGGAGCCGCGAAGGATTCCGCTCATGCCGAAGCTGCCAAATGCCCCGGTGTTGGCCGGGATAAACGGATGCCAGTTCGCCGGGTGGATGAAAAATGCGCCGATGGCAATGAACGCCACCACGACGGACAGTTTGATCGCGACCATGACGTTATTGAGCCGTGCCGACTCCTTCGTGCCGAGTACGAGCATGGTCGTGAGAATCGCGATGATCACGACGGCGGGCAGGTTGACGACTCCGGTCACCGACGTGCCGTCGGGGAGTTTGACCACGACGCCGGACGCCGCCGCGAGGGCGGGCGGGATATTGATGCCCACATTGTGAAGCAGGCTGACGATGTAACCCGACCAGCCGACTGCAACCGTCGCCGCACCCATTGCGTACTCGAGGATCAGGTCCCAGCCGATGATCCAGGCGAACACCTCGCCGAGCGTCGCATAGGTGTAGGTGTAACTGCTGCCGCATACGGGGAGCATGGCGGCCAGCTCTGCGTAGCACAGCCCGACGAACCCGCACGCGATTCCGCCGAGGATGAACGACAGAATGATGCCTGGCCCAGCAAACTGCGCCGCGGCCGTTCCGGTCAGGACAAAGATGCCAGCACCGATGATGGCGCCGATTCCCATCGCCGTGATGCTTGTCGCACCCAGCGTCTTGGACAACAGGTGGCCGCCTTCGACATCCGCACTGTCAACGATGTCGGCGACGGACTTTCGCGCCATGTAACTGGTATCAGCCATGATGAGTCATCTCGAACAGGTGTTGCTGGAAACGAATCGAAACGGAGACTTCGGTTCGTGGAGCACGAAAATGCGTTTTTTTCCGATGACAGGGCGGGTTCAGGTTGCCGCGGGCGACGGATTCAGTCTAGTCTGAATTGAACGACTGCGCGAGCAGATGCGTGACCGGCTTGCCCGCGAAGTCGAGCCTGCAAATTCATCACGCATAGTTCGGCAATCGAGGGGCGGTCGGTGTGCCGTCCGGAATGCCTCATGTCATGCGGTCGGGATGCGTGGCTGACCTGCCCTGCAGGGCCGCTTTGTGGAACAGTCACCGCCGTTTCGGGATCATCAGGATTCCTTCCGTTGTGGACGGGCATGATCAATGGGCTTCTACCTGGATACGAGGGTAGTGCAAACAGTCCACCGTCGCCACTGGCCGGTCGGTCCGAAAATGCCAGGGCAGATCACAGCTCGACGCAGGAGCTTACGGCGAGTCATCCACGCACAGCTCCGGATCGCTGACAAGGCAGTCCGCATTCGACGCTGCCGGCGTGATGCCTCTCGTCTTTGTCGCCGCATCCTGCGCGGCGATGCGCAATCCCTTCGGCAACAGCACCCACATCCGGATCCGCTCTTTGGTGTGGCTTGCCTGCGTCTGCGCGCTCTGGCCGAAGCCGAAAAAGTAATCGGCCCGAACCGCGCCCGTGATTGCGCCGCCTGAATCCTGGGCCACCATCAGCCGGTCGATGGCACCGGGCGATTGCGGGTCGTCACGCGTTGCAACGAAGACGGGCGCACCCAGCGGCGTCGTGCGCGGGTCGACCGCTACCGACCGGCCCGCTGATAGCGGCACACCTAACGCGCCCACCGGTCCGTTCGGCGAATCGGGAATGAGCCGGAAGAACACGTAGCTCGGGTCCGATGTTGCAAAGCCATGCTGGACCGGCGACGCATTCGTAGAGGCGGCGAGGGCGCCCGTGCTGGCCGGTCCCGGCCCACCTGCGCCATTCGCCATACTGCCGCTCGTGCTCAAGCCGCCGCTTTTGCCTGCTACCGCAGGTGCCACCGAACCCGTCGTCGATGGCGTTGCGTTGGCCAGCTTGAAGCCTCGCAGCAGCGGCGAGACGGGGGTGTCGTCGTCCGTTGAGGCCTGCGGCGCGGCAGCCGGCGTGCCGTTCGCGGCATTGGGTGTTTGCACGTTGGCTGTCGGCGTGTCATCGGCCGCGTCGACCTCGACCAGCATATCCAGGCCGCGCACGGTGATCCGGTGGCCGCCGCTCTGGTTGTTGCGTGCCACGGGCGGCAGGAAGGGCCGCCCATTCTGCTCGGCATAGGCGAAGCGGCGAATCGAGCCGTCGCGCATGCGGACCTTGCCGGCGCCTTGCACCTGCATCGAATAGAGCATCACCGGATCGTCGACGTAGGCGAGGATCGGCGCCTTGAGCGCGCCGCGCTCGATCTCGGCACGCGTGTAGTACGGCACGATCCGGTCGTGGTCGAGGCGCAGGCGGATTTTTTTGTCGCGGATATCAGGGACGCTGTTGCGAAGATCCAGCACGTAGACGCCCTTGAGATTGCCGGTCGTGGCGTCGGGAAGCGGGATCACCGTGCGAGCGTCGATCCGCGCGGCAAGGGTGCCGCTGCGGGCCCCGTCCGGCAGGCGGCGCGCGTCGAGATACAGCATGTCGTCAGGCGTGCCGTAGACAGGATAGAGGTACGCGCCGCCGTATTGCCGGCTGCCGTTCAGCAACGGTTCGTAATAGCCGGTTAGCGTGCCGTCGATGCTTTTGTCGGTATTGCGGATCTGATACGCGTTGAAATACGTCTCGAAGAACTGGCGCACCGCGCCCGCGTTGTGCGCATCCACCGTGCGCGACGCCGCGCAGGGCTCCGACCAGCCGTTGCGCGTGCCGAGCACTGTGCAACTGCGTCTGAACGCCTCCCACGACGCGCTGGCATCGTCGGTATTCCAGCCGGGCAGGTCGGTGAAGCGGGCCGCCTCGTAGTACGCGTGACGCGTCGCAAAACCGCCGCCGGGAGGGGGCGTCGAAACCGGCGTGCCGGTGGTGCCGACGCCAGCCGCGACGGAGCGCGGCGGCGTCGTCGGCGCGGCGGCGGGCTGCGTCGATGTCTCTGGCGTGACAGTTGCCGCCGCGGCGGCCAACGGTGGGGACACGGCTGCCGCCGCGGGCGCCGATGCCGTAGAAGGTCCGAGCGTCACCGAGGTCGCCGGATTGTTGTTTGCGCAACCGGCAAGTGTCATTGCAAATGCGAGCAGCAGATGAGTGTTGCGCATGCCGCCTCCTCGTGCCGGGCGTCCGGCAGTCCGTCTCAGGCTAGGACGAATTGATGACCTCGATCATGAACGTCGCCGCACCGAAGGTGTCGGGGCAATCCGTGGCGCCCGCCGCGCAGCGCGGCCGGCCGGCAAAAGGCGAATAACTCGCGGTGCGGCGCCGGGCAGCGTCGCGCTGCGCGGCGGCGGAGAATCCTGCGAACACGGAACTGTCGCGCAGGCCGCCGTCGTCGAAATTGCGCGGTACGGCCGACACCATGACGAGGAAGCGGTTCGGGCCAGCGGGCGCACCCGCCATCATCGGCCAGCTCGGACGCGGCAGCGACAATGTCTGGCCGGCCGCGATCGCGTTGTTCCGGTCGAGCCCGTTCGGGAACAGCATCAGGTACTGTCCTGCGGGATCGACCATGAACACGTATACGTAGCCAGCGCGATTGCTGCCGACCTTGAATTGCAGATGGTCCTTGTTGATACGCGCGGTCGTGCTGCGTAACGCGGTCGTTACGTGGACGGACGGATCGGCGAGCGCCGCGATCCGGTCCAGTTCGCCAGCGGGCGTATAGGGGGGCGGCGGCGAACTGGCGACCGGTTGTGCCGGCGTCCCTGCAGCACTTGCAGGGGTGCCTTCCTGCGGCGGCTCCGTGCTGGCCGTGGGTGCCGGCTGCGTTGGCGTCGCGGTCTGCGCGGGAGCTGGAGCGGCTTCGTTTCTGGCCGTTTTCTCTGGCGCCGGCTGCGACGTCGCTGACGGACCGGCAGTCTCGCCGCCCTTCGACACCGTCGAGGCGGGTACCGGCTTTGATCCGGGCGACCACACAAACCAGCCACCGACCGCCACGAGCGCCGCAACGCATACGGCAGCCGCGGCGATCAGCGCGGGCCGCCTGCTCTTGCTGGCTGAGGCAACGCCGTCGGGAGCAGTTGCGCCAGACGCAGCGCCGTTCGCCCGCGTGCGGTTCTCGCCAGCCGGGGCGCTGGCCGCCGTGGCCCGACTGGCTGTGCCGGTCCCACCAGCGCCTGCCGCATCGCTTACGGGCAGCGCCCTCGTGCTGGCGGCATCCCGCGCGCCGCCCGCTTCGTCAATCTCGATGCCCAGGTCGGCGGCGAATGCCTGCACGCTTTGCGGCCGGTCCTCGGGGCGCACGCTGAGCGCGTGGTCGATGGCGCGCAGGAAGCGCTCCGAATAGCGGCTGGCCGCTGCCGTGGCGAGCGGCACGTAGGAATCGCTCATCAGACGGCCGACCGCAGGCGGCGGCGTTCTGCCCTGGATCGCGAAGTAGATCACGGCGGCGAGCGCGTAGACATCAGTCCACGGCCCCTGTTTCATCGACGGCTCGTCCGCGTACTGCTCGACCGGTGCATAGCCGGGTTTCAGGATCACCGTCAGCGCCTGCGTCATATCGCCGATGACGCGTCGTGCCGCGCCGAAGTCGAGCAGGAGCGGCCGGCCGCTGCCCTTGAGCAGCAGGATGTTGTCCGGCGCGATGTCGCGGTGATAGCACTGCGCCGCGTGCAGCACCGCGAGCGCCTCGATGAGCGGTTTGAGCAGCCCGTAAAGCCATGCTTCGTCAGGCGGTTGGGGCATCTGCCGCAGCGCATCGCGCAGCGTCACGCCGTCGTAATACGGCATCACCATGTACGCCGTGCCGTTCGCTTCCCAGAAGCGGTAGACCTTGACGAGCGAATGGTGGTCGAACTGCGCAAGCAGGCGCGCTTCGTTGATGAAGCTTTTCAGGCCGGCGCGAAAGGTTTCCTCGTGGCGCTCGGACTTGACTGTCACTTCGGCCGCGCCGACGCGCGAAGCGAGCGCTGCGGGAATATATTCCTTGAGCGCGACGTTGCGGCGCAACTGGGTGTCGTAAGCGAGATAGACGATGCCGAAGCCGCCTTCGCCGATCAGCCCGATGATCTCGAACTCGGCGATCTGCGTTCCGTTTGCCAGCGCCTGCTGCGCGGCTCCCCCGGCAGGTGGCGTTCCAGGCGCCGCGCTGCGGCGCTCCTGGCCGGTCGTCTCAGCGCTGGCTTGCTGACCTTCTGGCTCGGACGGCGGTCGCACGATTACCGTCTTGTCATCGGGGCTAGTCATCGAGCCGCGCTCCGTGGAAGGGTCCGGTGGCGATGCGCCGCAAACGCGCAAGCGCAAGCCTCACGCGCGCCGGTGTATGTGTAAGACGATCCGCGCGGCGGATTTTGAAAGTCTACCGGTACTGTGAGGCGTTCGTCGAATGGCCTGGCTGGTTTTCAAAATATCCGGACCTGATTCGTTTACAACAACGGAATTGTCGGTTTTTTGTGCGGCGCCCACCCCGTGCATGCGCATTCCGGTGCCGATGGCATCACGACGGTGTCCCGGTTGCGTTGCTGCATCGTCCCGCAGGAAAGCGAAGTGAACGAACGCAAAGATCGGTCGGTCGGGAGGACGCGCATCGCGTTGCACGCGCTGCTGCGTGACATCACTTACGCTCGCCCGCTTCAGGCGGCGTCGGTCGTCGCAATGCTGGCGGTCCTGCTGTTATTGAGCGCAAGGGATGCGCGGGCCGCGTCGGTCGACGGTACAGGCGCGGCGCTCGTCACGGTGGCGGCGGCCGCCGCCGCGCCTGCCAGTGGTGTCGCCCCTGGCCTCGCGCCCGAATCGGCCGGCTTTCGTCAGGCCGCCGAGCGTGAGCGTGACGCCGAAACGCTCAACTCGCTGACGGCTGAAGGGCGCCTGTTGCTCTCGCGCGATCACGTCCAGCTGCCCGCTTACGATTACTGCAGCATGTCAGTGGCTGCGGCCGAACGCGGCGACTTCCGCGACAGCGTCGACGCCGCTGCGCGGGCGCTGGTGCTCGCCGAGCGAACCGATAACGCCGATCTTGCCGCGCTGTCCAAGCGCGATCTCGCCATCGCCTACAGCTATGCGGGCGACCTCGACGATGCCGGGCGCTACGCAACCGAAGCGCTGGCGTCGCATCCGAAGGCGCCTGAACAGGTCTTTGCGCCCGCGAACAAGGTGCTCGGCGATATCGCGCTGCGCCGGGGCGATCCGCAGGCGGCGCTCGCCGCCTACAACCAGGCGCTCGAAACGGCCTCGGCGCGCTACCGGCCGCTGGTGCTGCTGTCGATCACCAACGCGCAGATCGCTGCGGGCGACACGGCCGACGCGCGCAAGACCTTCGACGCCGCCAGTCCTGCGCCGAGCGCGGAGCTCGCGCCGGCCTACCGGCGCATCGAGGGCAATCTGCTGCTGGCCGAAGGCAAACCGGAAGACGCGCGGCGCGCGTTCAGCGCGCTGCTGTCGGAAAGCGGCGGCAGCGACGCGAACTACGACCGCCTGTGGGCGTACGAAGGCATCGGCCGCGCCGACCTCGCGCTCGGCGAAAGGCAGCACGCGCGCGAAGCCTACCTGCAGGCCGTCGACGATTCGGAAAAGATCCGCGCGCGCTTTCGCAGCGACGAGTTCAAGACGGGCCTGTTCGGCGACACGCAGTCAGTGTTCGAAATGGCGATCGCGCTGACGGTCGAGGTGGGCGACTATGCGTCGGCATGGAACCTGTCCGAGCGCAGCCGGGCGCGCGCGCTGCTCGATGTCGTGCGCAACCGCGTCGACGCGGGCGTGGACGACCGGCAGCTGAACGGCGACGTGCCGGGCCTCGACGTAGTGCGTAACACGCTGAAGCCGAACGAGGCGATCGTCGAGTTTCACAGCCTCGAGAAGTCGATCATCGTGTGGGTGATCCGCAACGAAGGGCTGAAGGGCTATACGCTGCCGATCGCACGCGCCGACATGGATGCGGCGGTCACCGATTTCCGCAATGCGATCGTGCGCCGGCGTCCCACCGCGATCACCTACGGCGACAAACTGTATGCGCTGCTCATCGCGCCGCTTGGCCTGCGCGAGAACGACCGGCTCATCATCGTGCCGCACGGCGCGCTGCACTATCTGCCGTTCCAGGCGCTGCACAATGCGAAAGGCTTTCTGATCCAGAGCCATGCGATCGCGCTTGAGCCGTCAGCGAGCATCGCGGTCCAGCTGGCGCTGCGCCAGCAGCAGGTCGCGAGCAATCTGGTCGCGTTCGGCAATCCGCAGATCGCACCGGCGTATGCGCTGCCAGGCGCCGAAGCGGAAGTCGAGGGCATCGCGCCGCTCTTCGCGAGCAAGGAAATCTTCCTGAAAAGCGCCGCCACGCGTGTCAGCTTCAGCGAAAACGCGCCGGCCGGGCGCGTGCTGCATGTGGCGACGCACGCCGAGGCCGACACGATCGACCCGCTGCATTCGCGCATCCTGCTCGCGCCGCCCACGCAGCCCGCTGACGGACCCGATTCACTGCTTGCGAGGGACATCTATAACCTGAAGCTGAATGCCGTCGCGCTCGTTACGCTGTCCGCGTGCGAGACCGGGCTTGGCCGGATCGCGCGCGGCGATGAAATTCTCGGCTTCACGCGCGCCTTCTTTTATGCCGGCGCGACGAGTCTGATCGTGTCGATGTGGCCTGTCGCCGACGAATCGAGCGCGCTGACGATGCGCACGTTCTACGCGCAGTTGACCGAGGGTCAGGAAGCGATCGACGCGATGCGCACCGCGCAGCTGGCCGTGCTGCAAAACCCGCGGTTTGCGCATCCGTTCTTCTGGGCGCCGTTCGATCTGATGGGAGGCTGGCGCCTGACGATCGCGCGCTAAAACAATAATGAACAAACTCCGAATCCTTGCAGCGGCCGTGTCCTGTGGCAGTGCCCTTGCGTGGGGGCAGACGCTGCCGAATGCGGGCAGCATCCTCAATCAGACCCAGCCGCGCGAGACGCGCCCGGCGCCGCCGGGCGGCGCGGGCGCGCTGCCAGCGGTGCCGCCGGCAGCGCCGGTGCCGGGCGCAACAGCCGGTCCGACGTTCGTGTTGAAAGGCATCGCGTTAAAGGGCAACGATACGATTCCGACCGATCAGCTGCTGGCGCCGGTGCGCGACAGGATCGGCACTGAGATCGGCTTCGCGGATCTCGAAGCGATCGCCGCCCGCATTACGCAGGTGTATCGCGAGCGCGGCTATATCCTCGCGCAGGTGCTGATTCCGCAACAGGACGTGACCTCGGGCAATGTCCAGTTGAGCGTGCTCGAAGGCCGCATCGGCCATGTGCGGCTCGACGTGGCGGCCGGCACGCCGGTGCGCGAGGACCTGCTGCGCGCGCGCATCGAGCAGATCCCGGTGGGCGCGCCGCTGCAACAGCGCGACCTCGAGCGCACCATGCTGCTGCTGGCGGATCTGCCCGGCATCCAGGCCACGTCGGCGATCGAAGCCGGTAACGAGCCGGGCACCGTCGACCTGACGATCAGCGTGACCCCGGCCAAACGCTGGACGTTTTCGACCGACGTCGACAACTTCGGTGCGCAGTCGGCCGGCACGTGGCGTCTTGGGGCGCTCGCGCGGCTCAATTCGCCTTTCATGATCGGCGACAACCTGGACGTGCGGCTGCTGGGCAGCGAGCGGCTCGATACCGTGTATGGCCGCGTCGGCTACGAGGCGCCGGTCAACCTGGAGGGCACGCGGGTCGGCATTGCCGTGGCGCGGCTGAACTATGCGCTCGGCCAGGACTTCTCGTCGCTCGACGCCCAGGGCGAGGCGACTGTCGTGGACCTGACCGTCACGCATCCGCTCCTGCGCACGCGCAACCAGAATCTGCTCGCGCGCGCGAACCTCGAATATCGCGACCTGATCGACAACATCGGCGTCGTCGACCAGCACAGTCACAAGCAACTGGTCGAAGGCAGCATCGGCCTCAGTTACGAAAGTCGCGATACGTTGCTCGGCGGTGGCTTCAACAGCGCGGACGTCGAGCTGTTGCTCGGCAATCTGTATATCGAGGGAGAGCTGAACCGCGAACTCGACGCATCGGCGTTCGGACGCGATACGCAGGGCCGGGAACTGCGCGCGACGTTCTTTGCGAACCGGCTCAACGCGGTGACCGAGCGCATCAGCGTGTTCGTCGGTGTGTCCGGGCAGTGGGCCGCGACCAACCTCGACAATTCGTCGCGCTTCCTGCTGGGCGGCCCGCATGCGGTGCGCGCCTATTCGCCGTCCGAGGCACTGGTCGACGAGGGTTTTGTCGCGACGCTGGAAGGGCGTTATGCGGTCAATTCGAAGTTGACCGTGTTCAGCTTTTTCGATTTTGGGACCGGCTGGTACAACGCGAATTCGCGTCCGGATCAGGGGCCCAACAACATCACGCGCAGCGGCGTCGGCCTTGGCGCGTTCTGGGCCGCCCCGGGTGGCATCTCGCTGCAGGGCACGGTCGCGTGGCGCACGACTTCGGCCGACACCACCGGCAATGATCGCCTGCCGAGGTTTTACGTGCAGTTGACGAAGGCGTTCTAGGCGCCGTCGGAGAAAGGGACTTCCGCGCTCCTTTGCAGGGAACGGAAGATGGCCGTCGTAATGTTGCTCAAGCCGGGATCAGCCCGGCGGTGGGGCCTGCCATGAACAAGCAACGCGGTGCACTTTACCGGAATGCCTCGTGCATCGCCGGCATGGCAGCCATGCTGTTCGCTACGTCGTATGTGTCGTCGCTGTATGCGAACCCGACCGGTGCGCAGATCGTATCGGGTACGGTGAGCGTCAATCCGCCGGCCGCGGGCCAGATGACGATCACGCAGAAGACGCCCAAGGCGATCGTCAACTGGAATTCGTTTTCGATCGGCGCTAACGAATCCGTCAATATCGTGCAGCCGTCCGCGACAGCGGCGCTGCTCAACCGCGTGGTGGGCAGCGATGCGAGCGTCATCGCCGGGCGGTTGCAGGCGAACGGCAACGTGATCCTCGTCAATCCTGCCGGCGTGATCTTCGCGCAGGGCTCGTCGGTGAATGTGGGATCGATGATCGCGTCGACGCTCAATATCGCGGATGCGGACTTTCTGGCGGGAAACTACCACTTCATGCAGACCTCCGCCGCGCCGCTCAGTAACGCGGGCGCGCTCAACGCACAGTCCGGCGGCACGATCGCGCTGCTCGGCGGTACGGTCAGCAACACCGGCACGGTGACCGCGCGCCTTGGCACTGTCGCGCTCGGCGCGGGCAATGACATTACCCTCGACTTTGCCGGCGACGGGCTGACCCTGCTTAAGATCAATCAGGGCGCGGCCAACGCGCTGCTCGGCAATACCGGTACGCTGGCGGCGGATGGCGGGGCGGTCATCATGAGCGCGCAGGCGGCCGATGCGCTGGCGGGCACGGTGATCAATCAGCAAGGCATCGTGCGCGCGCAGAGCCTGAGCGAACGCAATGGCCACATCCTGCTCGACGGCGGCACGAACGGCGTGACCCAGGTGAGCGGCACGCTCGACGCGACGGGCGGCGCGGCGCTGACCGGCGGCCGCATCGATGTGACGGGTTATGACGTCGCGCTGCTGGCTGGCGCGCACGTCGATGCGAGCGGCGCGGCCGGCGGCGGCACCGTGCGTTTTGGCGGCGGCGCGGGCGGGGCGGATCCGGGCATTCGCAATGCCAACGCAATCTGGATGGCGCCGACGGCGACGATCCATGCGGATGCGCTCGTCAACGGGAGTGGCGGCAACGTGGTCGCGTACAGCAACGTGGCCAGCCGTATTTACGGCACACTGTCCGCCACCGGCGGCGCGCAGGGCGGTAACGGCGGCCTGATCGAAACGTCTGGACACTATCTCGACACCTCCGGTGCGACCATCGATGCTTCGGCCCCGCATGGCAAAGGGGGCACGTGGAAACTTGACCCGGCCAATATCGATATCGTGTCGGCGGCATCGGGCACCCAGGCGACCGACACGCCAGGCAGCGGCGGGTCGCCGACCATTTTCACCCCGGCCGCCGGCACCGACAGCCAGGTGGTCAATAACCTGATCGATAACGCACTGAACAGCGGGACCTCGGTGACGGTTACGACGGTCGGCTCGTCGGGCGCAAATTTCGGCAACATCAACATCCTGGCGCCGATCACGAAGACGTTGACCGCCGCCAACCCGAACGGCACGCCAACGCTGACGCTGAGCGCCCAGGGATCGATCTTTGACAGTGGGCAAAGCATCACGTCGACATCCGGCCCGCTCAATCTCGTGCTCGAGGCGAACGTGGGGGCAACCACCCCAGGATTTGGCCCCGTCTTGATCACCAACGGCGCGAATCTTGCCACCAACGGCGGATTCCTTTCGATCAGCGACAACGGTCCGGTTGACATCGAAAATTCGACCCTCTCCACCATGAATGGCAATGTGACGATCAGCGGGCCGCTGGCGCAGAGCACCGGCGTGACTATCGGAGGCTCGACCATCACAACAACAAGCGGCAACGTGACCATCAGTGGGCAAGGGACGTTCGGCGATGGTGTGGATCTCCGCAATTCCTTCATCACTACGTCGAGCGGTAACATCACCATCGCCGGCACGTCATCGAGTAGTGTGGAAGGCAGCACCTTCGGGGTGTTCATCTTCAACAACTTCGGGGCCGGCCCGACGATTACCACGTCCAGTGGCAGCGTGCTTATCTCTGGACAAGCGAGTGGAGGTTTTTCTACTGGCGTCGGCCTGTCGAACGCCTCGATTGGCACCAGTTCAAACACCAGTGCAAACGGTGCAGGTTCAGTCACCATTGCGGGTTCCGCCGACGACGGCGGGACCGGGATTGGCGGTGCTGTTGGCGTCTCGCTGTCTGGCGGCTCGGTGATCGCCACGAACAACAGCCCCGTGACGATCTCGGGGGCCGCTACGAATGGGGGCGCCATCGGTGTCGAGCTCTCGGGCCTTTCTTCGATCACGACCGTCGGCGGCGACATTACCGTCGCAGGGAGCGTGTCATCCAGTCCCTCCTTCGGCTTCGGCATCAACATCGATGGGTCATCGATCACGTCGTCGAGCGGTAATCTGCACCTGTTGGGGCAGAGCACCGGGACGCTTTCCTCGGGGCTCACAGTCGACGGCGTCGAACTTCACAACAGCCTGGGTATTCAGGGCACGCCAGCCACCGTGACAACCGGCAGCGGTGCACTGGACATCTGGGGTAGCGGCTCGGGCCCGAATGCCCAGGGAGTCTTGATCGCGGACGGCTCGTCGATTGTGACCAGCCAGGGGGGACCCATCGATATCCGCGGCGCGATGGTCGGACCGGCAGCGAGCGGGAGCAGCCCGAACCTGGTCTTTGACTACGGCGTGCTGGTCCTGAACGGCACCATTCAGGCGATGGCGCCTGGCAGCACAATCGCGCTCTCCGGGTCGACCAGCACGTCTGATGCGGGTGTGGCGATCGGCGCAGTGCCGCTGTCGTCCGACTTCGGATTCTCGCCCGGAACTGTCGCGATCACGGCGGCGGGACCGGGTTCGATTGTCCTGCGCGCCGCCAACGACGGTACGGCCAGCAGCCTGCTGAGCCGTTCAGCGACCCTCTCGTCACCGAACGGCGTATTGACAGCGATGCCGGCTTCGGTCGATCCGTCGAGCTTCAACATCACGCCACTTGATGCAACGCCGATTACATTGCTGGGTTCCGGCGCCGGTCTTGCCATCGACCCGGTTACCTTCCAGACCTTTTCGCCGACGCTGCAGACGTTGGTGCTGGGTTCCAGCACGCAGACGGGCCTGATCACGGTGAATGGGCAGTGCAGCGGAGCCAGCACGGGCTGCGTCCTGACGCGGCCTACCTTTACCACCAACCTCACGCTGTCCAATCCGGGCGCCGGCAGCCAGGGCATTACGTTGCCGTTTGGCGTGTCGTTGCCGGGAAAGACGTTGACGTTAGCGTCCGCAGGCCCGGTCACCGACCCGGGCGGCATACAGGCCGCGGGCCTGTTGCTCGCGGGCCCAGGCACATTCACGCTGACCGATCCGCAAAACGCGGTCGGCGTGCTGGCGATGGTGGGTGCGGGCAACGTGAACTTCCTGAACTCAACCGGCTTCGTCATCGGCCCGATCGTCAGTCAGACCTTCAATTCGGCCTCCAACCTGGTGACGACCATCGACGGCACGAATTCGACGCTGACCGGCAATCTGGTTGCGCAGGCTGCCACCGGCGGTATCGGACTGGGTGGCGGCACGGCGTCCGCGGGCGGACCAACGGGCGGCGCGAACACAAACCTGAGCGCGGGCGGCTCGATCGACCTCGTCATGGAGAATGGCGTGTTCACCAATGCCGGGACCGGCACCCTGAGCGCCGGCGGCGCATGGCGGGTCTGGGCGCTGACGTGGAATGGCGAGACCCGCGGCAACGTACAGCCCAATACGGCGCAGCCCAATTTCTATGGATGCACGTTCGGTGCGGGATGTGTCTGGGGTGGCGTCGTTCCCGGGACGGGCAATCATTTTGTGTACGTCGACAGACCCACGCTGACCGTGACGGCCAATGACGCACTGCGTTTCGCCCTTACATCGAATCCACCGTTTTCGTTCACGGTGCTCGGCCTGATCAACGGCGATACGGCGGCCGGCGCCCTGAGCGGCACCTTGACGACGCCGGCGACGCTGTTTTCGCCCGCCGGCCGATATGCGATCGACCCTGTTTTCGCCTCTGGCGTCGGCTACCTGGTCAACGAGATCCCCGGCACCTTGACGGTGCTGCCGGTCCCCGATTCGCAATTGCCTTTGGCGGTGAGTGGCCTGCAGTCGTTTTTCGGTAACGCAGAGCAAACGTTCGTCTACGAGAACAACCTGCAAGGCACGAACATCTGCATCGGCTCCAGCCAGCCGCTGTTCACCGGCACGCCGCCAGGCGATGCGCAGGACATTCTGGCGGTGGAATGGAAACGCGTTCGCTCGCAGCCGAACCTGAACAGTTGCCTGCTGGTGAACAGCCAGCATGGATGCGGCGATTTCTAGCCGATGCCGGGCTGGCGCCATACGCAGCGCAGCTGACGGGGGGCGCGGCGTCCCCCCGTTTCCGCATCCGTGCGTGTATCCGTGCGCGCATCGTCCGCTTATGCGTGTGCGCATTCGCCCAGGTGTTCGTCCGCGTATTCGTCGTTATGCAGGAGCCGGCGGCAGATGCAGCACGGTCTCTTCTGACGGGTCGGCGATCCACACCGCAAGGGCACTGTAGTTGTCGTGATTCGCCTTCGCCGTGGCGCGCACCTGCGCGGCCAGCGCGTCGAGCCATGCAAGCGGGGTGGCCGCCTGCGCGAGCGCGTTGAGCATGAAAGCCTCTTCCACGTATTCCCACAGCCCGTCGGAGCAGATCAGGAACGCATCCCGATCGTGGAGTTCGAAGGTGCCATCGAGGCCCGCGATGTCGAGCCCCTCGCGCGTTCCAAGCGCCGAAAACAGGACGTTGCGGCGCGGATGATGACGGGCATCCTGGGCAGCGAGCAACTGTGCATCGACCATTTCCTGGACCATGCTGTGATCGCGTGTTTGCGCACGAATCTGGCCGTCGCGAAAGCAATACAGCCGCGTATCGCCGCAATGTGCCCAGGCCGCTGTATTGAGTTCGCGGTCGATCGCGAGCAACACGGCGGTCGAGCGCATGTCCCGCGTGGCGCGACCGCCGCGCACCTGTTCGTCGAGGATGTCCTCGTTCGCGTGGGACAGTGCGTTCACGAGGCGCTTGCCGGTTGGCGGAAGTTCGTCGACCGTCAGGTATCGCAGGTCCGCCAGCGCAGTGTCGACCACGATGCGCGACGCGACATCGCCGCTGCCGTGGCCGCCGGCGCCGTCCGCCAGCACGCAATAGTAGAGACGTTCGCTCGACCATTCGCCGAGTGAGTCCTCATTGCGTGACCGGCCGCCCTGGTCGGTCAGTCTCGCCGTGGCAAGTTGCACGGATGGCCTCGCACGCGTCAGTCCGGTCCGAATGATTGCGCGGACAGGATGCCCAGTACCAGCAGGATCGCCGTTCGATTGTCCGGAGCGACGTCGATGCCGAGCTTGTGTTCGATCCACTGACCGATCGCGGTACGGGCAAAGTCGGCCGGCACCGCGCCTTTTCTTAGCGTGACGCCGAGCTTGCGCGCGCGATAGTGGTAAGACGCGATGCGATAGCGTGATGCGACCTGCGACAGGCCGCCTCTTGCGTTCGACAGCCAGCCGAGGCTGCCGCCCAGCAACAGGCGGTCCGGCTCGTCGAGTCCCGCAATGAATTCAGCGGCGGATTCGCGCACCGTGGCTTCGTCAAGTCCGTATTGCATCAGCACCGAGCCAACTGGATCAGCGTATACGGTCGCCTGTTGTTCGATCTCGAGCATGACGTCATCGTCATCGAGCGAGATATTGCGCTGATGGCTCGCGCTGCGCAGGTAGTCGATCAGATAGCGGCGAAAATACGCGCGCACCGCGTGACCGCTCGACGGCGCGCTGTGCAGCGGAAACGTTGCCGTTTGCGGGTGCCTCGCCTCGAGGCGGAACACCTTGAGGTAGATGAACTGCGAGATCAGCTCTTCCTTGTCTTCGGCGAGCGCCAGCAATTCGAGTGGATGATAGGTGGTCAGGGCGTGACGGACGATGGTGTAAATCGACGCCATTTCGTCATGGCTGAGCCGTGCGCGGCGCTGCCACAGTTCCGGCAGTGCGCTTTCCCCGACGCCGCAGACTGCATTTGTGCTTTCCATGTTCGCCACGTGTCACCCCGGCTTGGTCGGCCGCGCCCGGTTGTTCCGTAGCGAGGCTGTGCTGGTTTTACAGCAGATTTGTACTGGTTCCAGGGAACGGGTTGTCCAATCATAGCGAAAAAGTACGGAAAGGACGGTTTTTACCCGTTGAAAACCATCAACAATGAAAAATAGATGAAATGCAAAGCGATTTCATCTAATTGTCGTAGTCCAATGCGCCGAATCAAAACTAAGTCTATGACGCCGGTTCGTGATCCAGCAATGAAAAAATGGATAGGCGAAATCAACAGGACTATACGAAAAAATGAAAAGCCGGCGTGCATAATTTCGCGTTTCGTGCTGCAGGGTTTTCCTTAATCCAACCTGGCACGGTTGCGCATTAGTCGAGTCTGGCGCGGTTTGCATCGAACGCCCATCCCATCCGTTCCGGCCGGCGAAAACGAAGCACGGCCATGGCCGCGTTCGCTCGCGCCCTGTGCCCGAGGAATAAGGGCTAAATCACGCAATCCGGCATTGAATTTCACGGATAAAAACTTTGATTTTTCACGGAAATTGTTCTAAGCAGTTTAAATGGCATGGTGCGCATTTCTTTAAATAACTACTAAGTTTATTGAAGCGTATAGTTTCCAGAAATTTATTGTGCTCAGGGGCTTGCGTACTGCCTTTCCGATGTCACTTTCCTTTTGCAAATTGCGTGCTATTCTCCTATCGGACCGTCGTCCGAGAGGCGTGAAGGCGTGGGTAATGCCGCACGATGGGCGAGTGTGTAAGTAATCGAATTAGCCTTGTCGCGCATCAGGGGGAACCAGTTTCGGCAGTTACGGTGACGCGGGTCGTTCTCTTTACGACCGGCGGAGATTACTTATTTCACTAAATCCATTAAAAATGGCCACGCTTGATGCGGGCGTAATGCTTGCCGAAATATCACCGGACAATCCATGCGGAGACGATGTCGAGTACGCCCCAGAGTTTCTTGAACTGGAACAGGTGGTTCACGGAAAGCCCGAGGCGCAATACGGTGAGACCGTCGTCGCCGCTACTCCGCCGGACTGGAAAGCCGCAGAAGCGCTGTCGCTCGGCCTGCTGTCGAGAAGCCGCGACCTGCGCGTGGCCGGATATCTGACGCGCGCGTTGCTGAATCGCAGGGGCTTGACGGGTCTCGCCGAGGGGCTCGCGTTGATCGAAGGGCTGCTGGATCGGCAATGGGACCACGTCTATCCGCAGCTCGATCCTGACGACGACAACGATCCGACCGCGCGCATCAATGCGCTGGCGTTGCTGGTCGAGCAGGCCGGCACGCTCGTCGACGTGCGCGTCGCGCCGCTCGCAGCTTCCCGCCTGCACGGTGTGGTCACGTTGCGCGACATCGAATATGCAACCGGAGAAATACCCACGCCCGAAGGCGTCGAAGTACCGTCCATGGCGTCGGTCGACGCCATCATTGCCGATGCACGTGATGGCGCGATCGCCACTTATGAAGCGGCGCTGGCCGCACGGCGCAGCGCGACGCGCATCGAAACGCTGCTGACCGAGCGCGTGGGCGCCGCCCAGTCGATCGATCTGTCGCCGCTATCAAAACTGCTGCAGCATGCCGCGAGTTTTCTCGGCGAGCGCGTCGGTCAGGAAGAACCGGCGGCCGCCGCCGACGCGCTCGCGCAAGACACGGCCCTGAGCGGCGGCGTGAGCGCCGCGCCGGCGGCGGCGCCGGTGACGGGCGACGTGTCGAGCCGACAGGATGTGGTCAAGATGATCGACAAGATCTGCGCGTACTACGAGAAGCATGAGCCTTCGAGTCCGGTGCCGCTGCTGCTCGTTCGGGCGCGCCGTCTGGTGGACAAGAGCTTTATGGAGATTCTGGAGGACCTGGCTCCCGAAGGTCTGGGGCAGGCCCGGCAGATCGGAGGTATCGAGAACGAGTAACCGGCGGCATGTGTATCACGGCCGTCACGCTCCGCGCTGCTCGCGGCTCGTGCGGCGTCAACCAGGGGAATTGTCGTGGCCAAGGAAAGCAGCCAGAAATTCATTGCGCGCAATCGGGCACCGCGCGTGCAGATCGAGTATGACGTCGAAGTTTACGGGTCTGACAAGAAGGTGAATCTGCCCTTTGTGATGGGCGTGATGGCCGATCTGTCGGGACAGCCGGCGGATCCGCTCGCGCCGGTGGCCGATCGCAAGTTTCTCGAGATCGACGTCGACAATTTCGATGAGCGTCTTAAGTCGATGAAGCCGCGTGTGGCGGTGCAGGTGCCGAACATGCTGACAGGCGAGGGCAATCTCGCGGTCGACATGACCTTCGAGAGCATGGACGATTTTTCGCCGGCTGCGGTCGCCCGCAAGGTCGACGCGCTATCGAAGCTGCTCGAGGCTCGCGGCCAGTTGCAGAACCTCTTGACCTATATGGACGGCAAGACCGGAGCAGAAGAGCTTATCGCGAAACTGCTGAACGACCCGGCCCTGCTGCAATCTTTGGCGTCTGCGCCGAAGCCACAGGAATGAGCGCGACCAACAGGGGAGTTTGACCATGGCTGAACCCACCAGCGAAGGACAGGGACAAGCGCAACCGGGCGCAGTTGCGTTCGAAGCGAATGAATTTGCGAGTCTGCTGCAAAAGGAATTCAAGCCGAAAAGCGACAAGGCCAAGGAGGCCGTCGAGACGGCCGTGCGCACGCTTGCTGAACAGGCATTGCGCGACACCGCAGTCATTTCCGGCGACGTGCTGGCGACAATCGAAGCATTGATTGCGCAGATCGACAGGAAGCTCACGGATCAGGTCAACCAGATCATCCACTCGGAAGAGTTCCAGAAGGTCGAGAGCGCCTGGCGCGGCTTGCACTATCTGGTGAACAACACCGAAACGGACGAGACGCTGAAGATCCGCGTGATGAACATTTCGAAGGGCGATCTGCACAAGTCGCTCAAGAAATACAAGGGCACCGCCTGGGACCAGAGCCCCTTCTTCAAGAAGCTCTATGAGGAAGAGTACGGCCAGTTCGGCGGCGAGCCTTACGGCGCGCTGGTGGCCGACTATTACTTTGACAACAGCGGGCCCGACGTCGATCTGTTGACGCAGATGGCGAAAATCTCCGCTGCCGCACATGCACCCCTTATCACGGGGGCGGACCCGACGGTCATGCTGATGGATTCATGGCAGGAACTGGCGAATCCACGCGATCTGACGAAGATCTTCCAGACGCCGGAGCATGCCGCGTGGCGCTCGTTGCGCGAGTCTGAGGATTCGCGCTATGTCGGCCTTGCGATGCCGCGCTTTCTGGCGCGTGCGCCGTATGGCGCCAAGACCAATCCGGTCGACGAATTCGCGTTCGAGGAAGACACCGCCGGCGCGGACAGCAGCAAGTACGCGTGGGCCAATGCGGCGTATGCAATGGCGACCAATATCAACCGCTCGTTCAAGCTGTATGGCTGGTGCTCGCGGATTCGCGGCATCGAGTCGGGCGGCTCGGTCGAAGGGCTGCCGGTTCACGCGTTCCCGACCGACGATGGCGGCGTCGACATGAAGTGTCCCACCGAGATCGCGATCAGCGACCGCCGCGAGGCGGAACTCGCGAAGAACGGTTTCATGCCCCTCGTGCACAAGAAGAACTCGGATTTCGCCGCCTTCATCGGCGCGCAATCGCTGCATAAACCGGCGGAGTACGAGGACCCGGATGCCACCGCGAATGCGAACCTCGCGGCACGTTTGCCGTATCTGTTTGCCTGCAGCCGCTTTGCGCACTACCTGAAGTGCATCGTGCGCGACAAGATCGGCAGCTTCAAGGAAAAGGACGACATGCAGCGCTGGCTGCAGAACTGGATCCTTCAGTACGTCGACGGCGATCCACTGCATTCGAGCGAGGAGTCGAAGGCCCGCCGGCCGCTGGCTGCCGCTGAAGTGGTGATCGAGGAAGTCGAGGGGAATCCGGGGTACTACACGTCGAAATTCTTTTTGCGCCCGCATTACCAGTTGGAAGGCCTGACGGTTTCGTTGAGGCTGGTATCGAAGCTTCCGTCGGCCAAGGCCGCGTAACGGAAATCCTGAATCATTGACGAAATATTTTGAGCGGAGAGGAACATGGCCGTCGATATGTTTATGAAGCTGGGCGACATCAAGGGTGAGTCTCAGGACAAGACTCACAAGGAAGAGATCGAAGTGCTGGCGTGGAGTTGGGGGCTGAGCCAGAGCGGCACGATGCACATGGGTACAGGCGGCGGCGCCGGCAAGGTGTCGGTGCAGGATCTGTCGTTCACCAAATACACCGACAAGGCGAGCCCGCCCATCATGGCAGCCTGCACCAAGGGCTCCCACATCGCCACTGCGCTCCTGACCGTACGCAAGGCTGGCGGCGACAATCCGCTCGAGTACTACAAGATCACGCTCGAGGGGGTGCTGGTCAGTTCGTATTCGACAGGCGGCTCGGGCGGCGAGGAGCGCTTTACGGAGAACGTGACGCTTAACTTCGAGAAGTTCCACGTCGAATACCAGCCGCAAAATGCGAAGGGTGCGAAGGAGGGCGGCGTGGTCGAAGTGAAATGGAATATCCCGGGGAACGCTGAAACCTAGGCGGCAGGAAGGTTGCGCTGTGTCGCGCCGCGCTTGTCGGCGGCGACGCAGCGTCGCGGAGTCGAAGCAGCGCGCGGTATCGATCGGGCCTCTTGGAGCGAACCAGCATGACGGCAGAACAGAGTTTGCGCGAAGGCGATCTCGAAGAGAGCCTGCGGCAGTTGCAGGTCCAGGTTCGCAACGACCCCGCGAAGGTGGCGTACCGCGTGTTCCTTTTTCAGTTGCTGGCCGTGATGGGCGCATGGGATCGCGCGCTGACCCAGCTCAACGTGACGGGCGAACTCGATGCAGCCGCACTGCCGATGGTGCAGACCTATCGCGAAGCGCTGCAGTGCGAGGCATTGCGTGAAGAAGTGTTCAGCGGCAGGCGTGCACCGCTGATCTTCGGCGAGCCCACCGCGTGGCTCGCGCTGCTGCTCGAGGCATTGCGGCTCGACGCGGCCGGCGATGCCGGCGCGGCCGGGGCGTCCCGCGCGAAGGCGCTCGATGACGCGCCGACCACCGCGGGCGCGCTCAACGGCGAGCCTTTCGAGTGGATCGCGGACGCCGACAGCCGGCTCGGACCGACGCTCGAAACGGTCCTGAACGGGCGCTACTACTGGATACCGTTTTCGCGTATCCGGCGCATCGAGATCGAAGCGCCGTCCGATCTGCGCGATCGCGTCTGGACGCCGGCGGTTTTCACGTGGGCCAACGAAGGTCAGGCTGTCGGCCTGATTCCGACCCGCTATGCAGGCACGCTCGCCGAAAAGAAACACGCACTGTGGCTCGCCCACCTCACGGACTGGATCGACAACGGCACAGCCACGCCGCGGCCAGTCGGCCAGCGCATGTTGACGACCGATACGAACGACTACCCGTTGCTCGACGTGCGCACGATCGAACTGCAGGTCGAAGCGCCGCACGCAGGTCAGGATGGCGGCGACGCCGTGCCAGGCCATGGCTGAGCTGACAGCCCGTGATCGCCTGCAACCTTCGCTCCTCGATCGCCTGACGGATCTCGAGCCCGAGGTCAAACAGGAATCGCGCGAGCGTCGCGTGCTGTCGATGCGCGCGTTGCGCCACAGCGTGCAGCGTGACCTCGCGTGGCTGCTCAACGCCAATGGGCTCGCATCGGTGCAGGACCTGTCGCGCTATCCGTATGTGGCGACGTCTGTCATCAACTTTGGCTTTCCGGATATCGCTGGCAAGACCGCATCGGGCATGAACACCGCGGATCTGGAGCGGCTGATACGTGATGCAATCTGGGCTTTCGAGCCCCGGATCCTGCACGACTCGGTACGCGTGAGCTCTGTGCAGACGGGGGAAACCACGGCGCGCCACAACACCGTATCGTTCATCGTGGAAGGAGACCTGTGGGCGCAGCCGTATCCGGAGCGGCTCTACTTCCGAACGGAACTCGATCTGGAAGCCGGAGAAATCAGGGTGATCGATCAGAGCGGACCACGTTGAATCCATGAACCCGGAACTCATCAAGTACTACAGCCAGGAACTCCAGCATCTGCGGGAAATGGGGGGAGAGTTCGCGAAAGAGTTTCCGAAGGTCGCCGGGCGCCTTGGGATGGAGAGTCTCGAATGCGCGGATCCGTACGTGGAGCGTCTGCTCGAAGGCTTCAGCTTTCTGGCGGCCCGCGTGCAGCTCAAGATCGATGCCGAGTTTCCACGCTTCACGCAGCACCTGGCGGAACTGGTGTATCCGCACTATCTCGCGCCGACGCCGTCGATGGCCGTCGTGCGGATCCAGCCCGACCTGACGAATCCGAATCTCGCCCACGGTGTCCGGATTGCGCGCGGCAGCGCGCTGCGCAGCCTGCTCGACAAGACGGGCTCGACACGCTGCGAGTATCGCAGTGCGCACGAAGTTACGCTCTGGCCGCTGGAAATCGCCGAAGCGAAATTCTTCACCTATGCGGGTTCGCTCGGCGGCACCGAGATAGCCTTGCCGCCCGGCGTCAAGGCGGGCTTGCGGCTGCGCCTGCGTGCGGCCGGCGGCCTCAAGATCAATCAGCTGAAACTGGACCAGCTCGTGCTGTACCTGCGCGGCACGGACGCATTGCCCACGCGCATCTACGAACGTCTCTTGGGTTCGGCGGCCGGCGTGGTCGTGATGCCGGTCACGCGGCCCGCGACCTGGCACGCCCGCCTGCCCGCGACGGCCGTCAAGCCAATCGGTTTTGCCGACGATGAGGCGCTCCTGCCGATCAGCAAACAGTCGTTTCAGGGATACCGGCTGCTGCAGGAATACTTCGCGTTTGCGCAGCGCTTCATGTTCGTCGGCATCGACGGCCTGCAACCGGCGCTGCGGCGCTGCGGCGACAGCGAGATCGAAGTGATCGTGCTGCTCAACCGCAGCGACCCGATGCTCGAACAAACGCTCGATGCGTCGAACTTCGCGCTCTACTGCACGCCTGCGATCAATCTGTTCTCGCGGCGCACGGACCGCATTGCGCTGTCCGCCGAGCAGTTCGAATATCAGGTGATTGCCGATCGCACCCGGCCGATGGATTTCGAGGTATATCAGATCGAGGAGGTGACCGGCTACGGCGCGGGCGCGGGCGCCGAGCAGCGCTTCGAGTCGTTCTATCACGCCCGCGATCTCGGCACGGGGCATGATGCCGACGCGTACTACCAGATCCGGCGCGAAAAGCGTCTGCAATCGTCCCGGCAGCAGGAGCGCGGACCGCGCACCAGCTATCTTGGCAGCGAAACCTTCATCGCGCTCGTCGATGCGGCGAACGCACCGTTTCGCGGCGACCTGCGCCAGCTTGGACTGAAGGTGCTGTGCACGAACCGGGACTTGCCGCTGACGATGTCAGTCGGTGTGGGCCCGGCGGATTTCACGCTCGACGTCGAAGCGCCGGTCGAGAGCGTGCGCTGCGTGAGCGGCCCGAGCCGGCCGTTGCCGTCCTACGCGCACGGCGCGGTGGCCTGGCGTCTGTTGAGCCACCTGTCGCTGAACTACGCGTCGCTGCTCGATTCGGGGCGCGACGAAGGCGCCCGTGTGTTGCGCGATCTGCTCGGTCTCTATTGCCCGGCCGATGACGCCGCAGCGCAGCGCCTGATCGAAGGTGTGCGCTCGATCGATACGCTCGCGGTGACGCGCCGCCTGCCTGCCCACGGCCCGATTGTGTTCGGTCGTGGCCTGCAGGTGACGGTCACGCTCGATGAAACCGCCTTTGAAGGCGCGGGTGCCTTTCTGCTCGGTGCGGTGCTTGCGCACTATTTCGCGCAATACGTGTCGATCAATTCGTTTACGGAGACGGTCGTGAAGACGCTCACGCGCGGCGAGATCATGCGCTGGCCGGTGAGGGCAGGACAATGCCGGACCCTCTGACACTCCTGCGCCAACTGGAGGACGAAGCGTATCGCTTCGACTTCTTCCAGGCCGTGCGGCTGCTCGAAAACGCGCATCCCGACAAGCCGCTTGTCGGTGAATCGCTGCGTCCGCGCGACGATGCGGTGCGCTTCACGCAGGAACCGGAACTGGTGTTCCAGCCGAACACGCTCGGCGCGTTCACGCCGGCGCGCGACGGGCATGCTGCGCGGCTCGCGGTCAAGTTCTTCGGCCTTCTGGGGCCGCACGGTGCGTTGCCGACCCATCTCACCGAATACGTGCGCGATCGCGCGCGCAATTCGAACGATCCGACCTTCGCGCGTTTTCTCGACATTTTCCATCACCGCATGGTGGCGCTGTTCTACCGTGCGTGGGCCAATGCGCAGCCGGCAGTCAACCTCGACCGGCCGGGACGTGACCGCTTTTCCGTCTATGTCGGCAGCCTGTTCGGTCTGGGCGAGACCGCACTGCGCGATCGGGACACGGTGGCCGATTTCGCCAAGCTGCATTTCGCCGGGCTGCTCGCCGGGCCGACGCGCCCGGCTGCGGGGCTCAAGCTCGTGTTGTCGCGCTTTTTCGGGTTGCCGGTCGAAATCGAAGAATGGGTTGGCCACTGGATGACGCTGCCCGCGCAGACCGTTTCGCGGCTCGGCGCGCTGGACGGCTCGTCGGCCCTCGGCGTGTCGACGCTGCTCGGGGCGCGCGTGTGGGATGCCCAGCACAAGTTTCGCATCGTCATCGGGCCGTTGACGATCGCCGACTACGAGCGCTTCCTGCCCGGCGGCGACAGCCTGAGCCGTCTCGTCGACTGGGTGCGCAACTATGCGCGCGACGGCCTCGACTGGGATGTCAACCTGCGTCTCAGGCAGGCTGACGTGCCGCGCCTGAAGCTCGGACGGCATGCGCGCCTCGGTTACACGAGCTGGCTGCTGGGCGGCGCGGCCGCAGGCGACCAGGGTCAGTTGTTGCTCAACCCCGCCGACTCCACGGGCCATCCGCGCGCGTTTGCCCGGACCCCTGCGCAGGCGTCATCGGTGGAACCTCAGACATCGTCAAGGGACTAGCAAAAATGGCCGAGATCAAGCGGGCGGCATTGTTTGGCAAGCTGAACAAGCTGGCCTTCCGTGCAATCGAAAGCGCGAACGTCTTTTGCAAGTTGCGCGGCAATCCGTATATCGAACTGGTGCACTGGTTTCACCAGATCCTGCAACTGCAGGACTCGGATCTGCACCGCATCATCAAGCATTTCGGCATCGATCCTGCGGGACTCGCGCGCGATCTGACCGACGCGCTCGACCGGCTGCCACGCGGCTCGACGTCGGTGACGGATATCTCGTCGCAGGTCGAGGAAGCGGTCGAACGCGGCTGGGTATTCGGCTCGCTGATGTTCGGCGAGTCGCAGGTCCGCACCGGGCATCTGGTGGTGGGACTCCTGAAAACGCCGTCGTTGCGCAACGGGCTGTACGGCATCTCGCGTCAGTTCGAGCGGATCAAGCTCGATGCGCTCGCCGACGATTTTGGCAGCCTGCTCTCCGCGTCCCCGGAAGCGGCGATGACGGCCAGCGACGGCTTCCAGGCGAACGCCGCGCCGGGCGGCGCCCAGGACGGCGCCATGGCGCCCCCGGCGATGGGCAAGCAGGAAGCGCTCAATCGTTTCACGACCGACCTGACCGAGCAGGCGAGGAGCGGCAAGCTCGATCCGATCGTCGGACGCGATGAAGAGATTCGTCAGGTGGTCGACATCCTGATGCGCCGCCGGCAGAACAACCCGATCCTTACCGGCGAGGCGGGCGTCGGCAAGACCGCGGTGGTCGAAGGCTTCGCGCAGCGCATCGTGGCGGGCGACGTGCCGCCGTCGCTGCGCGACGTCCAGCTGCGCACGCTCGACGTCGGCTTGCTGCAGGCGGGCGCGAGCATGAAGGGCGAGTTCGAGAACCGGCTGCGTCAGGTGATCGAAGAGGTCCAGGCGTCGGAGAAGCCGATCATCCTGTTCATCGACGAGGCGCACACGCTGGTCGGCGCGGGCGGCGCGGCCGGCACGGGCGACGCGGCGAACCTGCTCAAGCCCGCGCTCGCGCGCGGCACGCTGCGCACGGTCGCGGCCACCACGTGGGCCGAATACAAGAAGCACATCGAAAAGGATCCGGCGTTGACCCGCCGCTTCCAGGTCGTGCAGGTGCAGGAGCCGGGTGAGGAGAAGGCGATCCTGATGATGCGCGGCGTGACCTCGACGATGGAAAAGCATCACAAGGTGCAGGTGCTCGATGAAGCGCTCGAAGCGGCGGTGCGGCTTTCGCATCGCTACATTCCGGCGCGGCAGCTGCCCGACAAGTCCGTGAGCCTGCTCGATACCGCCTGCGCGCGGGTCGCGGTGAGCCAGCATGCGACGCCGCCATCGGTCGATGATTCGAGAAAACACATCGCGGCGCTCGAGACGGAACTTGAAATCATCGGCCGCGAAACGGCCGTGGGCATTGATACGAAGGAGCGTGAAGCCGCGGCTTCGGCGAAGCTCGCCGTCGAGCGCGAGCGCCTCGCCGCGCTGGACGCGCGCTGGCAGGTCGAAAAGGAACTGGTCACGCGCATCCTTGATTTGCGGGCTCAACTGCGCGGCGAAACCGGCAAGGTTGAAGGCGCGGTTCAGGCGACCGGCGCGGAACAACCCGGCCAATCCGCAGGCCAACCCGCAGGCGCAGCCGCCCCTGAAGCGCTGCTCGCGGAACTGCGTGAGCTGCAGACGAAGCTCTCCGCGCATCAGGGCGAGGACCCGCTGATCCTGCCGACCGTCGATCAACAGGCGGTCGCTTCCGTGGTGCAGGACTGGACCGGCATCCCGGTGGGCCGGATGGTCAAGAACGAGATCGAGAGCGTGCTGAAGATCGCCGAGAACCTGAACCGGCGGATCATCGGCCAGGGGCATGCGACCGAGATGATCGCGAGGCGTATCCAGACCTCGCGCGCCGGCCTCGACAATCCGAACAAGCCGATCGGCGTATTCATGCTGGCAGGCACGTCAGGCGTCGGCAAGACCGAGACCGCGCTGGCGCTGGCCGAAGTGCTGTATGGCGGCGAGCAGAACGTGATCACGATCAACATGAGCGAGTATCAGGAGGCGCACACGGTGTCGTCGCTGAAGGGCGCGCCGCCGGGCTATGTCGGCTACGGCGAAGGCGGCGTGCTGACCGAGGCGGTGCGGCGCCGGCCGTATAGCGTGGTGCTGCTCGACGAAGTGGAGAAGGCCCATCCGGACGTGCACGAGATTTTCTTCCAGGTGTTCGACAAGGGCTGGATGGAAGACGGCGAAGGACGCGTGATCGATTTCAAGAACACCCTGATCCTGCTGACGACCAACGCCGGCACCGACCTGATCACCAGTCTGTGCAAGGATCCGGAACTGATGCCGGAGCCGGAGGGCATCGCGAAGGCATTGCGCGAACCTTTGCTGAAAGTATTTCCGCCCGCGCTGCTTGGCCGGGTCGTGGTGATTCCGTATTACCCGCTGTCCGACGAGATGCTCGGCGCGATCATCCGTTTGCAGCTGGGGCGCATCGAAAAGCGCATTCGCGCGTCGCACAGGATTCCATTCACCTATGACGACGACGTCGTGAAGCTGATCGCGAGCCGTTGCACCGAACTCGAAAGCGGCGGCCGCATGATCGATGCGATCCTGACGAACACACTGTTGCCACGCATCAGTACGGAGTTCCTCACGCGCATGATGGATGGCGGCGCCGTCTCCAGGGTCCAGATCGGCGCGCGTGACGGCGAGTTCGTTTACACCTTCGACTGAGCGTGCGGCGACGAAGCGCTCGCGCACGGTTAACCAGCGTCACGATTGGGAGCTTTCAGATGCCGCAACAGGTCAGCATGGGGGCAACGCTGCAATGCTCGTTCGGCGCGGCGCCGTCGAGCCTCGTCGTGCTGCCGGTCAACCGGGTGATGGGCGAGGGACCGCCGGCGGCGAACATCATGGACCACATTCCGCTCGTCAACATCATGCCGTTCGGTATGTGCAGCTCGCCCGCCAATCCGACCGTGGCGGCGGCGACGACCGCCGCGCTCGGCGTGCTCACGCCGATGCCATGCGTGCCGGCGACGCTGTCGCCGTGGGTGACGGGCGCGCCGACCGTGATTCTCGGCAACCAGCCATCGCTCGACAATGTGTCGAAGTGCATGTGCAACTGGGGCGGTGTCGTCACGATTGTCAATCCGGCCACCGTCAAGACGATGATTCCCTGATATGACCGCGCAAGATACGAACCGCCATGTCACTGTCAGCTGCGCGCCTGCCGGGCAGGACCTGCTGTTCCTGCGCCTTGCCGGCACCGAGGAACTGGGCCGGCTGAGCGAGTTCCATGTCGACCTGCTGAGCACGCGCAACGACCTTCAGCCGGGCGACCTGCTCGGCCAGGACATGTCGATCGCCGTGTCGCTGCCGGCGGGCGGTGAACGGCAGATCAACGGCATCGTCACCGCGTTTCGCATCACGGCGCCGGGCAACAGGACGGGCAATCAGCTGGCGCGCTACGAAGCGATCGTGCGGCCGCGGCTGTGGCTGCTCACGCGGGCGTCACACAGCCGCTTTTTCTACGAGATGACGGTGCCGGATATCGTCATGAGCGTGCTGAAGGATTACAACGTCGATGTCAGCAACAAATGCTCGGCGACCTATCCGACGCTGGAGCACTGCGCGCAATTCCGCGAGACCGATTTCGCGTTCGTCAGCCGGCTGATGGAGCACGAGGGCATCTATTACTACATCGAGCACCAGGGCGGCAAGCACACGCTCGTGCTGACCGATTCAGGCGATGTGCACGTGCCGATCGACCACTACGGCACGATCTCATACGACGCGTGGTACGAGCCGGGGAACGAGAAGGAGTGCGTGTATCAGTGGTCCTCAGGCGCCGAGCTGCAGACGGGCAAGTACGAGGTCAACGACTACGATTTCGAGAAACCGTCGTCGAGCACCCAGCAGGGATTGCTGTCGCGGGCGACGCGGCCGAAGGTCTACGATGCGCCGGTCTACACGATGCAGGAGCATCTGACTGGCCATATCCAGTCGAGCGACGGCGACCGCTACGCGAAGGTCGGCGTCGAGATTCGCCAGGCCCGCAACGACAGCATCTACGGACGTTCGAGCGCACGGGGCATCTGGCCGGGCGGCCTGTTCAGGCTGACGGGCCATGCGTGCGACGGGCAGAACCACGATTACCTGGTTGTCAGCGCCACCTATGAAGTCAACTCGGATACCTATGTCTCGACGCGCCACGACGAGGCCATCCTGCCGTTCTTCGACTGCACTTTCACCGCGCTGCGCAAGGAGAACCACTTCCGCTCGGAACGCCTGACGTCGAGGCCGGTGGTGGGCGGTTTGCAGACCGCGGCCGTGGTCGGGCCGGAGGGCGAGGAAATCCTCACCGACAAATACGGCCGCATCAAGGTGCAGTTCCACTGGGAGCAGTTCGCCCCGCCGGCGGATTCGAGCGCGCGCATGCAGCGCTGCTGGGTGCGCGTGGCGCAGGATTGGGCGGGCAAGCGATGGGGGACGTTCTTCGTGCCGCGCATCGGCCAGGAAGTCATCGTGGAGTTCATCGAAGGCGACCCGAACCGCCCGCTCGTCACCGGCTGCGTGTACAACGCGAACACGATGCCGCCGTATGACCTGCCGGCCAATGCGGCGCTGTCGACGCTCAAGAGCAATTCGACGAAGGGCGGCAATGGCTACAACGAGATGCGCTTCGACGACACGAAGGGCAGCGAGCAGCTGTTCTTTCACGCCGAGAAGGATCACGAGACGTGGATCATCAACGACACGCTGACGAATGTCGGGAACGACCGTCACCTGAAAATCACCGGCAATGAATTTATCGCCGTCAGCGGCGCGCGCCATGACGCGGTGACGGGCGACCAGAACACGAAGGTCGACGGCACGGCCTCGCTGAAGGTCGGTCAGAAGCTGCAGGAAAAGGTCGGCATGGACTACGCGATCGATGCGGGCATGAATATTCACATCAAGGCAGGCATGAACGTCGTGATCGAGGCGGGCGTGAGCATTACGCTGAAGGCGGGCGGCGCGTTCCTGGTCGTCGGGCCGGCGAGCGTCGCCGTATCGGGCACGCCGATCCTGCTGAATTCGGGGGGCTCGGCAGGATCGGGCGACGGCTCGTCGCCGACCGCCCCAACCGCACCAAAGGACGCCGATGACGGCACCAGGAAACTAAAATCGTAGAGTGACGCTTACCTGAAAAGGGTCCGGGGATGCAATCGAACTATCCGATGCTTTTGCTGCGCGTCGCCGCCTATAACGACGCGCCGCTTGCCGAACCGATCACGGTCGAGTTCGGGCCAACGGGCGGCACGATCGGCCGTGCGACCACCTGCACGCTCGTGCTGCCGGACCAGCAGCGGGCGATTTCGCGTGTCCATGCGCGCGTCGAGTTTCGCGCCGGCGACTATCTGCTGTGCGATCTCGGCAGCAATCCGAGCGTGCTGAATCAGCGTGCGCTCGGCGGCACCCGCGAGGCGCGCCTCACGGACGGTGACCGGCTGCTGATCGGCGCTTATCTGCTGGAAGTGACGCTGGCCGAACGGGGCGCGGGGCTGCAGGGCATGCCGGGCGCGCATGATCCGCTGGCGTCGGCCCAGGTGTTGAGCGGGGCAGCGCCTCAGGGTGCGCAGGGTGATCCGTTCAGCTCGGCGGCGCTCGATCCGCTTGGGCAACCCGGGTTCGGTGGAGAGCCGCGCATTTCGTCGCAACCGGGGTTCGCCGGATCGGAGAGCGACCACGTGTCGCCGGAGTGGCAGGCCTTCTCGGCGCCGGTGCCGGCAGCCATGCCGCAGACAGGTGGCGGGCAGGCGCCCGCCACCTCTGCCGCCGCGCCATTGGGCGGAGGGATTCCGGCTGACTACGATCCGCTGGCGGATGCCTTGGCGCAATGGGAGTCGCCGCAGCAGCCTGCGCATCCGTCCCCGCCGCCGATGCGGCAGCATGAGCCGGCGGACATATCCTCGCCGTTCGCGTTGCCGCCATTCGGTGCGCCGCACGCGGCGCCGACTGATCTGCAAACTGGGGCGCCAATTGCTTCGCCGACGCCGCCGGGCGGCCCGACCGGTTTGCCTGCCAGCCTGCTCGATGGACCTGCGACGGGCGGGGGTGCCACACCATTCGACGACCTGTTTGCAGCAACGCCGGCCGCAAAGCCGTCTACGCCAGGGTTTGCGATCCCGCCAACGGCTTTTCCGGGCGACGCGGCGAGCGCACCTCATGCGATGCCGCCGGCAGCGCCCGCACCGACGTTCCCTGCCGCAGCGACGAGCGCGGCGACGCCTGCCGCAGCGCCAGCAGCATTCGGGACCGCATCGGGACACTCGCCTGCGCCGGCACCCGTCGCCGCGCCGGCGCCTGAGGTTGAACCTGAACCTGCCGTCGCACCCGCGCGCGAGGCCCCAGCATCCGCTGCCCCAGCCACCTCATCCGCCACCCCCTCCGCCACCTCATCCGACAGCGCGGTAACCCGCGCGCTGGTCGAGGGTCTCGGCCTGGACCCGTCGCGTGCGCCGAACCTTCCGGCGCCGGAACTCGCGCGGCTGACCGGCGTGATGCTGCGCGAAGCGCTGCGCGGCGCAATGGCCGTGCTGCGTTCGCGTTCGATGACCAAGCGCGAGGCGCGCCTCGACGTCACGCTGATCGTCGCGCGCGATAACAACCCGCTCAAGTTTTTCCCGGACGTGGACAGCGCGTTGGCGCAGATGCTGACCGGCCGCGGCGCAGGCTATCTGCCGCCGGCCGAGGCCCTCGAACGTGCCTTCGACGATATCGAATCGCACGAGCTGGCCGTGATCGTCGGCATGCGCGCGGCGCTCGCGCATGTGCTCGGGCGCTTCGATCCCGCCTTGATCGAGAAGCAACTGAAAGAGCAGGGCCTGCTGGACAAAGTCCTGTCGAACCGCAAGGCGAAACTGTGGGACCGCTTCGTCGAATTGCAGGCGGGGATCGCACGCGAAGCGGAAGACGATTTCCAGAAGCTCTTCGGCGAGGCATTCAACGACGCGTACGAAGCGCAGATCGACGCATTGCGCAACGCCCGCAAGGCCGGCAAGACGGACCCGGCCGACAAGACCTGACCCACTTCAAAACGAGAACAACGTGTCCTGGAACAGCAAAGTTATCTGGTCGGAAGGCATGTTTCTGCAGCCGCAGCATCTGCAGCAACATGATCGCTATCTGCAAACGCAGCTGGAGACGCGCGCCTCGGGCTTGCGCCCGTATAGCTGGGGCTTCGCTTCGCTCGAGTTCGACGAGCAGTTGCTCAAACTGGGCAAGGTCGCGCTGCTGGCGTGCTCGGGCGTTTTTCCGGACGGCACGCCGTTCAACCTGCCGGCCGACGACGATCTGCCGGTGCCGCTCGATATTCCCGAAGGGGTGCGCAACGGGCTCGTCGCGCTCGCGCTGCCGGTACGGCGCCCGGGCGTCGCGGAGACCGGCAACGCCGATACCGAAGAGAACTTCGCGCGGCATCGTATCGCCGAAATCGACGTGCCCGACAGCAACGACCCGAACGCCGGAGCGGCGTTGATGCAGATCGGCAAGCTGCGCGTGCGTCTCGCGCTCGAGCCGGATGTCGCGAACGCCTATGCGGTGCTCGGCGTCGCGCGCGTGATCGAGCGTCTGCCCGACAACCGCGTCGTGCTGGAAAACGACTACAGTCCGCCGTGTCTCGACTATCGTGTGGCGCGGCGCCTCGCTGCTTTCGTCGACGACCTGGTCGGCCTGTTGCACCAGCGCGGCGAGGCGCTGGCCGCCCGCCTCGCGCAGCCGGGCGTGACAGGCGTGGCGGAGGTCGCGGATTTCCTGCTGCTGGAGCTGATCAATCGCCACGAGCCACTGGCGTCGCACCTGTCGACGATGTCCGGTCTGCATCCGGAAGACCTGTACCGGCTTGCCGTGCAGCTGGCCGGCGAACTGGCCACCTTCAGCCAGAAGTCGAAGCGCCCGCCGGCCTATCCGGTCTACCGGCACGAGCGGCTCAAGGAGACCTTCGCGCCGGTGATCGACGATCTGCGCGCGTCGCTCAGCATGGTGATCGACCCGCACGCCGTGCCGATCCCGCTCGAAGAACGCAAGTTCGGCCTGCGGGTCGCGGTCGTGCCGGACAAGAACCTGTTTGCCTCGGCGACCTTCGTGCTCGCGGTGCGGGCGCAGATGCCGGCGGAGAGCATCCTGACGGGCTTCGCGCCGCAGGTGAAGATCGGGCCGGTGGAACGCATCCGCGACCTCGTCAACCTGCAGTTGCCCGGTATCGGCCTGCGTGTGCTTCCCGTGGCGCCACGGCAGTTGCCGTTTCATGCCGGCTTCACGTACTTCGAACTCGACCGTGGTAACGAACTGTGGAAGCAGCTCGCGGCGTCGGCGGGCATGGCGCTGCACGTCGCCGGAGAGTTTCCGGGGCTCGCCATGGAGTTCTGGGCGATCCGCCGCTGACGCATTCATTGACGAGGATGTTCATCGTGACTCCTGAAGAACCGCGTGGCCCCACCGAGGATCCTGGCGCCACGATCCTGATTCCGACGCCCGGGGGCGCGCGCGCCGCGTACGTCGCGGCCGCGGCGGCGGCCCTGACGCCGATCCCGGCGACGGCGGGCGGACTCAATCCGCTGCTGCGCGCCGCGAACCCGCTGCTGGAACTGGCGCTGCCGCTGCGCCAGTTGCCGACCCATCCGAACGTCGAGGAGCTGCGCACGCAGATGATGCAGATGGTGCGGACATTCGAAACGCAAGGCCGCGCGAGCGGCTACGACGACGAAAAACTCGGCGCATCGCGCTACTGCCTGTGCACGTTTCTCGATGAAGCCGTCTCCAGCACGCCGTGGGGGGCGGGCATGTGGGCGAGTCGAAGTCTGCTCATCACGTTTCATAACGAAGGCTCGGGTGGCGAACGTTTTTTCGTGATCCTGCAACGGCTCGCCCAGAACCCGGCGGCGAACATCGATGTGCTCGAGCTGCTCTACGTGATCCTCGGTCTTGGCTTCGAAGGGCGTTACCGTCTGATCGACGGCGGACGCTCGCAACTCGACACCATCCGCGAGCGTCTCGAACAGATGATCCGCTCGCAGCGCGGCGCGGCCGAGCGCGATCTGTCGCCGCACTGGCTGCCGGTCAAGGTGGAACGCAAACCCCTGCTGCAACTGGTGCCGCTGTGGGTCGCCGCGGCGCTCGCCTGCGTCGTGCTGGTGATCGTCCACCTCGGCTTGAGCTTCAGCCTGAACGATGCCTCCGACAGCGTGTTCGGCGCGTTGCACGCGATCCGTGTGACGCCCGCGCTGGCGCTCGCACCCAGGCAGCCAGTGGCGCCCACACTCGCGCCGAAGCTGTCGCAGTTCCTCGCGCCGGAGATTGCGCGCGGTCTCGTGCGTGTCACGGAGACGCCGGACCGCACGGTCGTCGAGCTCAATGGCGACGGTCTGTTCGCGTCGGGCAGCGCCGAACTGGAGCCGGAGTATGCAGCGCTCGTCCAGCGCATCGGCGACGCACTGAAAGATGTGCCAGGCAATGTCGTCGTGGCGGGTCACACCGACAATCAGCGCCTGATCTCCGCACGCTTCCCGTCGAACTGGCATCTGTCGCAGGCGCGGGCGGAAGTGGTGAGGAACATGCTCGCCGCGCGCGCAGGCTCGCCCGGGCGCTTCACCGCCGAAGGGCGCGGCGACACCGAGCCGATCGCACCGAACGACTCGCCCGCGAACCGCGCGAAAAACCGCCGTGTCGACATCACGGTTCTGGCGCCGGGAGCGGCATCATGAGTGCGCTTGCGGTGCGTCCGTCAGGCACGGGAGGGCTCGCCCATGAAGCTGCTTAACTGGCTCAGACGGCCGATCGTGCTGTCGCTGTTCGGCGTGCTCGCACTGGCGCTGATCGTCTGGATCGAAGGGCCGCTCTTCGGGTACGCGGGCAGTGCGCCGCTCGAGACGTCCGGCAGCCGCTTTACCGTCATCGTTATTCTGCTGCTGCTGTGGGCGTTGTACTGGATCGTGCGCTGGCTGATGCTGCGGCTTGCGAACGTGAAGTTTACGCGTGTGGTGGCCGAAGGCGCGGCGCAGCCGGAACCCGGCACAAAGGAATCGGAAGCGGATGTCGCCGCACTGAAGCAGCGTTTCGAAGAAGCCATGGCGATGCTGCGCAAGGCGCGCGTGAAGGGCCGGTTCGGCAGTCAGTACGTGTATCAGCTACCCTGGTATGTGTTCGTCGGCGCGCCAGGCACGGGCAAGACGACGGCGCTCATGCACTCCGGGCTCAAGTTTCCGCTCTCCGACCGGCTCGGCAAGCAGGCTGTCGGCGGGGTGGGCGGCACGCGCAATTGCGACTGGTGGTTCACTGACGATGCCGTGCTGCTCGATACCGCCGGCCGCTTCACGACGCAGGACAGTTTCGCGGCCGCCGACCAGGCGGGATGGCTCGGCTTCCTGCAACTGCTGCGCAAGTACCGGCCGCGCCGCCCGCTGAATGGCGTGATCGTCGCGCTCTCCGCGCAGGATCTGCTCCAGCTGTCCGACACGCAGCGCGCGGTGCAGGCGAGCGCAGTGCGCGAACGCCTGAAGGAGCTGTACACGCAGCTCGGCATGCGCTTCCCGGTCTATGTGGTCGTGACGAAATGCGATCTGCTCGCCGGCTTCGCGGAGTTCTTCGACGATCTCGGTCGTGACGAACGCGAGCAGGTCTGGGGCATGACGTTTCCATATGCGGAGAACGGTACACCGGACGAAACGCTCACGGCGTTTCCCGCCGAGTTCGATGCGCTCGAAAAGCAGTTGCAGGCGCGCGTGCTGCACCGCATGCAGCAGGAGACCGACACGCGTCGGCGCGGGCTCGTGTACGGCTTTCCGCAGCAGTTCGCCGGGCTCGAGAATGCATTGCAGGGTTTTCTCAACGAGACGTTCAGCACGTCGCGCTTTGAGCAGTCGGCGTTGTTGCGCGGTGTCTATTTCACCAGCGGCACGCAGGAAGGGCGGCCGATCGACCGCGTGATGAGCGCGGTTGCAGCGGCGCTCGGCTTGCAGCGGCAGGTCGTGCTGCCCGATCCGTCCGGTGCGCGCGCGTACTTCATCACCCGGTTGCTGCGCGACGTGATTTTCCAGGAGGCGGGGCTCGCTGGCCTCAACCAGAAACTCGAGCGCCGCCGCGCGTGGCTTCAACGGATCGCGCTTGCTGTGATCGGCGTTCTGGTGGTGCTGGCGCTGGCCGGATTCTTTGTCAGCTATCAGCGCAATCGCACGTATATCGCGAACGTGCAGCAGCATGTGACCGAGTTGCAAAAGCTCGCGCAGAACACGCAGCCGGGCGACAACCCGCTCGCACTGTTGCCGCTGCTCAACGCGGTGCGCGATATTCCGGGCGGCTACGCGGACCGCGACCGAAGCGTGCCGTGGTTGTCGCGGCTCGGGCTGTATCAGGGCGACAAGCTCGGCCTCGAAGCGCAGGCGAGTTATCGCCGGCTGCTGCGCCAGACCTTGCTGCCGCTCGTCGTGCGCCGCATGGAAGAGGAATTGCGCCGCGGCGACGCGAACAATCCCGATTTCCAGTACGAAGTGCTGCGCGCGTATCTCATGCTCGGCGATGCCGCCCACTACGATGCCGATTCGGTGCGGCTGTGGGCCGACGTCGACTGGCGGCGCGGGCCGTTGCGCGATGCCAGCGACGAACAGCGCAATGACATCGACGGGCATCTCGCCGCGCTGTTCCAGCCGGCCCAGTTCGATCCGTCGCTGCCGCTCGACAAGGATCTGATCAGCGAGGCGCGCACGACGCTGGCGAAAATGCCGCTCGCCCAGCGCATGTTCAACCGCGTCGTGCGCGATCTCGAACAGGCGAAGCTGCCGGAGTTCAGCGTCGCGAACGCGGCCGGACATAACGCGGCGCTGGTGCTGACGCGCAAGAGCGGCGCGCCGCTGACGCGCGGCGTGTCCGGCGCCTATACGCGTGCGGGCTATCAGAAGTTCGGTGAGTTGCGCGATCAGGCGGCGATCGACGTCGCGCGCGACAACTGGGTGCTCGGCCGGGAAGAGTCGGTGCTGACGCCGACCGGCATTGCCGATCTGAAGGCCGGCATGACGCAGCTGTACTACGACGCTTATATCCAGCAATGGGACGCGTTGTTGAACGATATCCATGTTGTGCCGTTCGATGGTGTCGAGCAGGGCGCGCGCGTCGCCAATGCGCTCACGGCTCCCGATTCGCCCTTGCGTGCGCTGATGCTCGCCGCCGCGCAGGAGACCACGCTCAGTACGGTGAAGACCGGCGGCTCGCTGGCCGAACAGGGCACCGCGGCGTTGAGCGGCAAACTCGATGCGGTGAAGAAGCGCCTCGAGAGCGCACTCGGCAATCAGCCTGACGAAACGGCAGCGGCGCCCGCGCCGATCAATCCGGTCGACGCGCACTTCCAGTCGCTGCACGATCTCGCCGGCAAGCCGGGGGCGCAGGGGCCGGTTCCGCTCGACACCCAGCTCGCGGCGCTCAAGGATGCGGCCGCGTATCTCTCCGCAGCGGATGCGGCGCGCCGCCAGGGCCTGCCGCCGCCCCCCGGCGATGCGCTCAACAAGCTGAAGCTCGCGGCGCAAGGCGCGCCCGCACCGCTCGCCGCAGTGGTCGATGACGTGGCGACCGGTGGGTCGTTGCTGATGGTCGGCGGCGAGCGCGCGCGGCTCAATGCGCTGTGGCAGGCGAACGTGGTGCAGCTGTGCCGGCAGGCGCTCGATGGCCGCTATCCGCTGGTGCGATCGTCCACCCGCGATGCCACGCCGGATGACTTCGGCAAGATACTCGGGCCCGGCGGCCTGATCGACGATTTCTTCCAGAAGAACCTGGCGGCGAAAGTCGATATGTCGGGGCAGCAATGGCGCTGGCGAGATGGCGCCGATTCGCTCGGCATTCCGCCGGACGTGCTCGCGCAGTTCCAGCGCGCTGCGCAGATCAAGGATGCATTTTTCCGCGCGGGAGGGCACGACGTATCGGTTCGCTTCACGCTAAAGGTGCTCGATATCGATCCCGCGATCGACCACGCCACCATCGATATCGACGGGCAGCAGCTCGTTGCCGCCCATGTAGATCAGTCGATGGTGTTCCAGTGGCCGAGCGGCAAAGGCACAGGACAGGCGCATGTCGATTTCGAACCGTCAGGGGATGCTTCGGCGCCACGGGCGGATGGGCCGTGGGCGCTGCTGCATCTGATGGACAGTGCGCGCTTGCAGCCGACCGCGCAAGCGGACCGGTTCAAGATGACCTTCGACTCGGACGGACGCACGCTGGTGCTCCAGCTTGACGCAAGCAGCGTAACGAATCCGTTCCGTCGAGGCGTATTCGAACAGTTTCGCTGCCCTGACCGGCTATGAGCGGGTTCGTCGCAGAAGGCCCTGGTTTTTTCGGCAAGGTGCGCACGCACGGCGACTTCGTGTCGCGTCGCTTGCCGCCTGAGTTCGTGACGCCATGGGACGAGCGTCTGCAGGAAGGCATGCTGTTCGCGAGGCAAACGTTCGGTGCGCAATGGCTGCCGATCTACCTGAATGCGCCGCTCTGGTGTTTCGTGGCGGGGGCCGGCGTGTGTGGCACGAAGGCCTGGGCGGGCGTGCTGATGCCGGGCGTCGACCGGGTCGGACGGTATTTTCCGTTCACCATCGCGGTGCCGCTGGAAGGGGGCGAGCTTGCCGGATGGCTCGGCGGCGCTCAGGCCTGGTTCGACGAAGCCACGCAACTGGCGTTGTCGACGCTTGCCGCCGATTTCGTTCTCGAGCGCTTCGATGGGCAATTGACTGAACTGGGGCGCACAGGCGGCGGACAGGCTGCCACTGCATGGCGGTTGACGGTGGCCGACGCTTCCAGCGCCGGCGAGGAATTTTCCGACCTGCTCGCGGCGTGCGCGACGCCAGGATCAAGCGCATGGTGGAGTGAAGGATCGGATGCCGTGCCGGCCTCGCTGCGGGTTGGCGCAGGGCTGCCCGATGCGCAGCGTTTTGCCAGTCTGCTGGATGCGGCGTGCCTCGGCGCAGGGTGGCAAACGGTCGTTGCGCTGCGGCCCGTGGAGGCGAAGCAATGATTACGGTGCGGCATGGCTGCGCCGCAGGGTCGTAGAAGTGCGAGGTGTTACATCGATCGTGGTCAATTCGCCTTGACAGGACGGAGGACCACGCTGGTTTCTGGTCGGCGCTCGCTGACAGACCGCAGGCAGGATTGCGGGCTGCTCGCGGGCGAATCATTGGGAGATCCCGACATGTCAGGCCTGATCCATTCCGCCTTCCGTGCGCACGCGCCGCGCGGCATGTTCATTGCGGCGCTGTGCTTCGTTGCCTTCGGACGTATCGCTTATGCGGCCGGACCGGTGATGAAAGAGCAGGATATCAACCCGCAATCCATCACCAATGCGCTGACGCCGGCAGACACGGGCGACAACATCGTCACGCGCGGCTTCGTGCTGTCGAACAAGAACCCGGGCGCGCCGGCGCCTGCCCCGGCAAAAAGGCCGTCTGCGCAAATACTGATCACCTTCAACACCAATTCGTCGACGCTGACCGACACGGCGCGCGCCGCGCTCGACAAGGTCGCGGTTGCCTTGCAGTCGGAGAAGCTTTCGTCGTACAAGTTTCGCGTTGAAGGACACGCCGACCCGCGCGGCTCTGCCGACGCCAATATGAAGCTTTCGGAAGATCGTGCCGCAGCCGTTGTCGAATACCTCACGCAGAAGGACGGTATTGCGTCCGAGCGCCTGAGTTCGGTAGGCAAGGGCTCGACCGAGCCACTGAACCCGCGCAATCCGACGGCGCCGGAGAATCGCCGCGTGACCATCGTGACCGTGGTGGACTGACGGCCGCGTGGCGGGCGGCGGCCGATGAAACCGTCAGACGCACGACGCGCACGCCTCGCAAGCGGGGCGATTGCGCTGGCCCTTTGCATCGGGGCGGCGCTCGCCGGCGGCGTCGCGCCGCCGGCATCCGGGACGCGTGAGGAACAATGGGCACAGCGTGTCGACGAGGTGCGCATACCGCTGGCCCAGCTCGACGCGTCGCTGCCCGATGGCCCTGCCTTGCGGCTCTTCACGATCACGGACCGGCCTGGTCTGCATGTGATGCATGCGCCGAGTCTAGCTGTACAGGGAGCGATGTTTTCGCGCGTCGTTGCGCTGCTCGAGCGCAGGGACATGCCGCGCGATCGTGTCGTGACGATGGCGGCGATTGCGGCGCATGCTCGACGCTTTGGCACCGATCCCGCGGGCCTGACGGCGGGCAATAACTTCAGCGCGGCAGAGCTCGCCCACTTCTTCGAGGTGGCCCGCCAGCAGCACGTGGCGCTGACGAACGGCGAGAACGCGCTGCGCTCGATCCTTGTTCGCTGGAGGCTGATACGCGAGGAAACAGGAAGCTGGCAAGCCGTGAGCACGCGGGACTTTCTGATCACGATTCCGGGGCTTGGAAAGGCGCCCGGCGGGGAGGTGATCGATATGCCGGTCAGGGCGGCGATACTCAGTCACGAACTGGGACACTGGCAATATTTTTCCGATGCGGCTTACGCGCACGCGTGTCGTTCGTTCTGGTGGCAAAAGCTAAGTTATGCGGAGCGTGCGGAGTTGACGCGCCAGCTGGAGGGCATGGGGTACGACCCAAGCGACCGGATCGTGATCGACGAAACGCAAGCCTACCTGCTGCATACGCCTGCACCGTATATGCCGCTTGCCGACACGCCGGGCTCCGGCGGGATCGATGTGGCGAAGGTGAAGCGCGGACTGGAGCAGAGCGTTGGGGAGGCGCAGAGATAGGGCAGGGAGCGTTCCCGGTCAGGCGTTTTCGGTGCTATGGCAATCGAGTGATCGCCAGATGCGATCATCCGTATCCCCAACGAGAATGCGCGAAAACGAGGCCCCACAGGCGACACACCTGTAGTGCTCAACCGCCGGTACGCCGCAGAGTTCACCGACGCCCAGCAGGGCGAACCCCTGGCGCAGGTCTGTTGCCGAAGGGCGACCAGGAAGGTCCGTACAGAATTCGCAGGCTGCCATGTTGCGCTCTCCCTGACGACTTACGAGTCGAGCGTATCACGATCCGGCGACGCGTCAGAATTCCGTTGGGGCAAATGACCCACTACCCCGGAGGTGGTTGGCGCACGTCGAGCTAACCCGTCGCCCCGGCAAACTCAGTGCGCAGGTCCTGCAGTTGCTGGCGAGCCTTGTGCAAACGCTCGACGAGTAGTGCCGAAGCGGGCGCAATCGGCATGCGTGTCTCGTCGGCCATGGGATGATCGAATGCCAGCATCGCTTTGATCGCAGCCGGATTTGGCGCAGCAAACAATAGCCTCAACATCGGGAGCATTGCGTCGAACAGAATGCGAGCCTGGGCACCGAAACCTGCCCGCGCAAGTTCGTGCACTTCGACAAGGAGATCGGGGCAGACATGCGCGCTTGCCAGAATGCCGCCTGATGCGCCGGCGCCCAGGGAATCGACAAAAGCTTCGTCGGCGCCACAGAGCACACTGATCGGCAGGCCGCGTAGTTTGCCGAAGTGATCCTTGACGCATTCCTTGATCGCCACGATGTTCTCATGCTCGAGCAATCGCGCGACCGTGTCCGGCGCGATCGCCACACCGGTCCGATGGGGCACGTCGTACAGCACAATTGACCGTTCGGTTGCCAGCGCGACCTGATCGAAGTGCCACTTTATGCCCGCTTGATCCGGGCAGACATACGAAGGCGCGGATACGAGGTAGCCAGCGCAATCCCAATGCTCGTAGCGCTGGATCTCGCGCACGACCTGACGCGTGTCCGGACCGCCGATGCCGACCAGCACTGGCAGGCGGCCGCCGACGACATCGTTGAGTGCCTGCAGCACCGTGATGCGCTCTGTCTCTGACAACAACGCGGCTTCGCCCGTGGTGCCCAATGCGACGAAACCACTGATTTCGGTTCGCAGATAGTAATCTGCCAGACGCTGTAGCGCGTCGATGTCAACCTCGCCGCTGCGAAACGGCGTGACGATCGGCAACCAGACACCTGAATACATGACTAGCGCGCCTCGTTGCTGGCATTGCGTCGCTTCACCGGCCCAATCATTGCCTGGGGCAGCGTCGCGATCAACGTGTGCATCGTGAAGTCGAGGTCGTCGGGCGCGATGTTCAACTGCACGCGAATTTCGTCGCGAACGACCTCCGTGCTTGCGACGTAGACGCCGAGGGGAGAGTGCAATAGCGCCCAGAGTTGCGCACGTGATCGATCCGCCGACTCGCGAAGAAGGGTCACCGGCAACAGCACGCGAGGCGAAGGGAAAGGGATGACTTTGTTGCGGGAGCTCGGCCGTGCGCGGTGGCGCCCGGGATCGAAGAGCTCGAGTGATTGAGTGAGAGCCATGGGATGCGGCTAAACCGCTGCGGTTGGTTACGACAGTTCAGAGAGTAGACGCCTCGACATAAATGCTTTGCAAAAATACGGTCATCAGGCGGAAAAAACAGGGTGTTCCTCCTGACAACCGGTGATCCCTATTCGTTTTCGCCGCCACGAGGCTGTGAGATCAAGAGCCAGCGACAATACCGGCAAGCTCCTGAAACTTGCGTAAATTCGGCTGGGAGCGAAATAAAGGACGTGTATTCCAGAACGATTCCATCCGGCACTGTGTGGCCGGGCGGGTGGGCCTGTCTCACTCATCGTCCTCGTCATCTGCGTCGTCGCATCCACAGTCGTGGTCATCACAACAGCGCGTGCAACAAGACGGCTCGCGGCACCTCCGCTTGCATGGCTCGGCGCGGGAGTCGTCGCAACATACCTCTGGCCAGACCGTGCTCGCCAACAGTTCGAGGCATAGGGTTGGCATCGCCGGGTCATCGGAATGGATGAGCAGATCACAGGATCGCGCGAACTTTTCCGTGGCCTTGTACCGGATCACCACATTCAGGCACGAACCCGGGTGCAGCGTTGCCGGGAACGGATTGTTGACCAGCTTCCAGTGCCGGCTCTTGCGGCGGAACGCCACGCTCGACACATCCAGTTTGCAGTCGCCTGTGTTACAGATGGCGATCATACGTTCGTCGACACAGCAGGCCCGTACCCGCCCGAAATGGGTGGAACCCGTCACCGCGATCTTCCCCGACGGCGCCTGGCCCCGTACCGAGACCTGACCCGGGCTTGCCGGATCGTCACTGAAGACTTTGATCGTCGCCGATTTTGTCCCAAAGGAGGTCGGCGCGAACCTGATTGGCAACGCGACCGCATCGCCAGGCCCGATGAGAATCGGATACGACGCGACCGTCGGCAAAGCGAAATCGGTCGAGGTCGTCGTGATGTCCGCCACGGATAACGGGCAGGTGCTGCCATTGCTGAGGACTAGCGATAGTCGAAGCCCTCTGACTACAACAGGACTACACTGAGGTGTGACAAATCCGGAGCAGTACGATAACCCTCGAAGCACCTTTCGCGGTCTACTCTTGCTTCCGGAACAAGACGCAGAAGTCAGACACTACATGAAGAGGCAAAAGCAGCGAGGCCTGCCCTGGGACACGCTGGAACTGGCGGCCATGCGTAAGATCAGCCTGTCAGGGACCCGCATCCCGGAATGCTTGCAGAGACGTTTGCACAGACGTTGCCCCCGTGGCGTTATCGCGGGGAGTGTAATCGTACCCGGAACAGGAGCTGATTATGAAACGGGATATGAATCTGGCGCTCGCGATATTGAAAACGCTCGAGCAAAACAGATCGCCGCATCTTAGCGAATTCGACATAGAGGCAGCGCTCAAGGATGCGTTCGATGTTTCGAACAAAGGTGTGTGGTACCAGTTGAACCTGCTGGCCGACGCACATCTCGTGCGTTCCATGGGTAGCGACTGGCGGCTGACATGGGATGGACATGAGTTCCTGAAGTCGGCAACACCGAACGACTACGAGGGCGCTTAAGGCTCGGCATGAACACCGCAACATGAACGGGCTAGCGCGTGCTCTGCTTGAATATCACGAACGCAGCAAGCACCGCGTCAACGGCTATGCGCCAGGCCCAATGGGCCTCGACTGGGCAACCCAGCCGGACCCGTTCCGCGTCTTTGACGGTGCTCCGCGCATTGGTTTGCCGTTAGCGGCGGACAGCCTGGCCACACGCTACGACGAACTTCGCCGCGGTGTTCTACCGCCCGCGCAGAGATTCGATATTTCCACTCTGGCAATCCTTTTCGAACTCTCGCTCGGTCTGTCGGCGTGGAAATCCTATGGCGCCCAGCGTTGGGCGTTGCGCTGCAACCCTTCGAGCGGAAATCTCCATCCCACCGAGGGCTATCTTCTATGTCCGGCGCTTTCCGGTGTGCCCGGTGGGGTCCACCACTACCTGAGCCGGGATCATGTGCTCGAACATCGTGCGACGGTCGATGACCCGCAATGGGATGAGGCGTTCCGGGATAGTGGTGTTCTGGTCGGCATAACCTCGATTCACTGGCGCGAGGCGTGGAAATACGGCATGCGCGCCTGGCGCTACTGCCAGCATGATTGCGGGCACGTCATCGCCGCGCTGAGTTATGCCGCGGCCGCGCTCGGCTGGCAGACGCGACTGGTAGAGGCCGCTGGGGACGATGTCGTGACCAACCTGCTCGGATTGAACCGCGACGAAGATTTCTTCGCGGGCGAAGCAGAAGTAGCGGATGCCCTGCTGTGGATAGGCGCCCCTGAACTACTGCCTGACCTTGAGCGTATGCGGACCGCTTTGAATCAGGCGAAGTGGCATGGATCCGCGAACCCGCTAAGCCCCGGACACGTAACGTGGCCGGATATCGATTCGATCCAACGCGCCACGTATAAGTCCTGTACTCCCGAACCGACCTCGCTGCACCTGGAGCCGCGCCCATTGCCTGCGATGCCAGCCCTTGACCTTGGCTTTGCGGGGATCGCCAGGCAGCGTCGCAGCGCTGTGAATTTCGACGCTACGACGCGTATCACCGACTCGGCCTTTTTCAGCATGCTGGCGTGTCTGCTGGCTCGTAGCGACACGCCGCCGTGGAATGCGCTGACGTCGCTTGCCGAGGTCCATCCGGTGTTACTGGTGCACCGCGTCGATGGGTTGGAGCCGGGCCTGTATGTGCTTGTGAGAGATCCTGGCGCGCTGCCGGCTCTCAGGCAGTCAATGCGTCCAGAATGGCTTTGGCAGAAAACCGGACCAGACCATCTGCCGCTGTATCTGCTGCTGCCTTACGATCTGCGCGGCGCGGCGAAATTGATCTGCTGCCATCAGGATATCGCCGCCGACTCCTGTTTTGCGCTCGGGATGCTCGCGAGATTCGAGATCGCCTTGAAGCAACCATGGCGCTATCGCCATCTGTTCTGGGAATGCGGCATGCTCGGCCAGGCCCTCTATCTCGAAGCCGAAGCTGCCGGCCTGAGTGCTACGGGTATCGGCTGCTTTTTCGATGACGAAATGCACGGGCTGCTCGGAGTCCAGAATCACACCTGGCAAAGCCTGTATCACTTCACGATTGGCGGGGCGGTGGCCGATCCGCGGCTGTCCGCATTTCCGCCCTATGAAGTTCAGCCTTGAGGCGCACGCCTCGCGTCCCGCCTCTTTAGAGGGGTTGTATCAACAGGACAAGCGGGCTTCATAGTATGACATCGTATGTGTTAGACCGTTGTTTTTACGCGATTTCGCCAAATATCGGCTGTAAGCGGTTCAAATTGGTCAGGGTAAACGCTAAATTGTAATTCATCTGCGCATCGAAGATAGTACGTCATCGTATGATTGACTTGCCGGTCAGGGCGGCGACGGAGATCGCACCCGTCAGTCACTTCCAGTCAGCCCGATCCTCAATGCCCCCGTACCGGGCTAAACCAGCGCTGACGCGCCGCTTTTAGTCGGCCGGTATCAGGTTTGTCTGCGGGCCGATGTCAGCGGCCTCGCGCCGGGCCGGACGACGGCTAAATCGCCCGCAATGTCGTAAAGGAACCTTGTAATGAAGATTGCGCTTAGTGGAGCCGGCGGCCAGCTCGGCTCGGTAGTGCGTACCGCATTGCTCGCACGTGGCGTCCCGTTGCGCTCGGCCGGGGGCTCCCGCCCTCTGGCTCCCCTGGTGGAGGGAGAGGATCTGATGCACGGCGACCTGCGCGAGCGCGGCGTCGTCGATCGCCTGCTGGAGGGGGTGGACGTGCTGATCCACTTCGCGGGCACAAGCGTGGAGCGTCCGCTCCCCGAGATCATCGACAACAACCTGCGTGCTCTGGTCGAGGTTTACGAAGGTGCGCGGCGGCACGGCGTACGGCGTGTGGTGTTCGCCAGCTCGAATCACGCAATCGGCATGTACCCGGTCACCGAGCACCTCAGTCTCGACTGCGAGTTGCGTCCCGACGGTTTTTACGGCTTGAGCAAAGTCTGGGGCGAATCACTGGCGCGCATGTATTGGGACAAGCACGGCATCGAGACCATTTGCGTGCGCATCGGCAGTTGCATTGAGCGACCGACCGAGCCGAGGCACCTGAGCACCTGGTTCGGACACGGCGATCTGCTGCATTTCATCGACCGCTGTATCGAGGCCACCGACGTCGGCTTCATGGTCGTTTGGGGTGTCTCTGCCAACAAGCGCAGCTGGTGGGATAACCGCGGCGCCAAGCGTCTCGCTTACCAGCCGACTCAGGACGCCGAGGAATATGCAGCGGAGGTGCTCGCGCAGCCTAACCCGCTCGATGCTTTGGGCCAACGCTTTCAAGGCGGCAGCTTCGTCGGCATCGATTACTCGCGTGCCGACACCGACGCCGACGCTTCGACCGCTCAAGCCAGCAAGCCGGTTTGATTCAGTACAGATTTTGAGGAGACAAAGCAGTGAAAGTTAAAGGTATACGCTGGTGGATGGTGAGCCTCGTCGCGGCCGGGCTGATCATCAATTACCTCGCACGGAACACGCTGTCCGTGGCCGCGCCCACGCTGATGAAAGACCTTGACATCAGCACATTGCAGTACTCGCATATCGTTGTCGCATGGCAGTTGTGTTATGCGTTCATGCAACCGGTCGCCGGCTACCTGCTCGACGCTATCGGTACCAAGCTCGGCTTTGCGGCCTTCGCCGTGGCGTGGTCTTTGGCCTGCGCAGCGGCAGCATGGGCCACGGGCTGGCGAAGCCTTGCGTTCTTCCGCGGGCTTCTCGGTATCGCCGAAGCGGCCGGGATACCCGCCGGCGTCAAGGCGACGACCGAGTGGTTCCCGGCCAAAGAGCGCTCGGTGGCGATTGGCTGGTTCAATATCGGCTCTTCCGTCGGCGCATTGCTCGCGCCGCCGCTGGTTGTCTGGGCCTTGCTGCATGGGCAATGGCAATGGGCCTTCCTGATCGTCGGCGGGCTGGGGCTCGCGTGGAGCGCCGTGTGGATGCTGTTGTACAAGCACCCCCGTCACCAGAAGCTGCTGAGCGACGTCGAACGGGACTACATCCTTAGCGGGCAGGAAGCGCAGTTCAACGATAGCAGTGTCGCCAAACGCAAGTGGACTGAAATGCTCGGCAGTCGCGATTTCTGGGCGATCGGCATCCCGCGGATTCTTTCCGAGCCGGCCTGGCAGACTTTCAATGCCTGGATTCCGCTCTACATGATGACGGAGCGGCACATGAATCTTAAGGAAGTCGCGCTGTTCGCCTGGATGCCGTTTCTGGCTGCGGACATCGGCTGCGTGCTCGGGGGCTACCTCAGCCCGTTTTTTCACAAGTACGCTAAGGTCTCGTTGTTCACGTCGCGCAAGATGGTTTTCGTCTTTGGTGCCCTCTGCATGATCGCGCCGGCGTCCGTTGGGCTGGTGGCCAGCCCTTACGTGGCCATTGCGCTGCTGTGCATCGGCGGCTTCGCGCACCAGACCTTGTCGGGGGCGCTGTACGCCATCACTTCCGACATGTTCGGCAAGAACGAAGTTGCCACAGCCACAGGGATGGGCGGCATGGCGGGCTACCTGGGCGCGGCGGCATTCACCGCACTGTTCGGCGTGCTGGTCACGCAGGTTGGCTACAGCCCGCTGTTTGTCGTCCTGGCGGTGTTCGACCTCATTGCGGCTGTTGTCGTGTGCGTGCTGGCCAAAGGCAGCGATCGGACGCCGCTGCAGCACTTTGGGGTAGCAAGTCCGGCAATCAAGTAAGCAATCGTCGGGAAGTTGATCGCCTGCGTCAGGATAACCAGGCGCTTGATATGCGCAGGTGCCCGGCGCGCCGGCACAAGGAAGTCGACCCACGCGGGCCGTTTGCTTTTTCCAACTGGCGTTGACCGGGAGGAGCGACCTCCCGCGTTTGTGGGGCTAATGTTATAAGTCGTCATACATCATGTTTAAGGTTTGTGTCCAGCATGGTTCAGGTGCTGGTCCCGCAGTTTGAAGGCGCAATGATGGGCACCTTGCACTTTGGGCCTCCGTTGTTATAGGATGACTGATATCAATCGTAGTCATCAAGGAAACGCAGAATGTCTATTACCGGCGAAATGCTGATTGGCCGTCAGGCGGTGCGCGGCAACGAAAAGCCTTTGCGCGCTTTCAATCCCGCTAGGGGATCCGACATCGCTGAGCCCGTATTCGGCAGCGGAACGGTTGCGAACGTGCACGAGGCCTGCGAACTGGCCGCGAAGGCGTTCGACCCGTACCGGCAACTGCCGCTTGCGACGCGCGCCGAGTTTCTGGAACGCATTGCAGACGGCATCACGGCGCTCGGTGACGGTTTGATCCAGCGTGCGCACGAAGAGTCGGGCCTGCCGAAGGCGCGTCTCGAAGGTGAGCGCGGTCGCACGACGGGCCAGCTCAAGCTGTTTGCAGAAGTCGTGCGTACCGGTCAGTGGCTCGCCGCGACACTCGATTCGCCGTTGCCAGAGCGCAAGCCGTTGCCGCGCTCCGACCTGCGGATGCAAAAGATTCCGTTGGGCCCGGTTGCCGTGTTTGGCGCAAGCAATTTCCCGCTCGCCTTTTCGGTGGCCGGCGGCGATACCGCTGCGGCGCTCGCAGCGGGCTGCCCGGTGGTGGTGAAGGCGCATCGCGCTCACCTCGGAACCTCGGAGATGGTGGGCAGGGTCATCCAGCGCGTTGCGCAGGCGATGGATTTGCCTGAAGGCGTGTTTTCGATGATCGTGGGAGCGGGAAGCTCGGTTGGTGAGGCGCTGGTTGCACACCCGGCGATCAAGGCAGTCGGCTTCACGGGCTCGCGCGCGGGCGGTACCTCGCTGATGCGGGTCGCCGCCGCCCGCCATGAGCCGATTCCGGTGTATGCCGAAATGAGCAGCATCAATCCAGTGTTCCTCCTGCCGGGCGCGCTTGCAGCTCGTGCAGAGGCCATCGCGCGCGGTTTTGTCGACTCGCTCGTGCTCGGCGCGGGGCAGTTCTGTACCAATCCGGGGCTCGCGATTGCCGTCGATGGCGACGCGCTCAACGATTTCGTTGCGGCAGCGTCTGCGGCATTGGCCGCCAGGCCGGCGCAAACCATGCTCACCGCCGGCATTCACGCGGCGTATGAGGACGGGGAGGGCAAGCTGGCTGGTACCCAAGGGGTAGAAGCTGTTGCTCACGGCGCCGCGCCGACCGGACCGACACAGGCGCGCGCTGCGCTGTTTGTCACCGATGCCCGGACCTTCCTTTCGACCCCGGCGCTGGAAGATGAAGTTTTTGGCCCTGCGTCGACGATCGTGCGCTGCAAGAATGAACAGGAACTGCTGGAGGTGGCTGAGCATTTTGCCGGCCAGCTCACCGCCACGTTGCAGATGAGCGGCGACGATCTGCCTGCCGCACGCAAGCTGGTTCCAGTTCTTGAGCGCAAAGCTGGACGCATTCTGATCAACGGTTTTCCGACGGGTGTCGAGGTTTCGCACGCGATGGTGCATGGCGGTCCGTTCCCCGCCACGTCCGATAGCCGGGTGACCTCAGTCGGGACGACGTCGATTGAGCGCTTCCTGCGCCCGGTGTGTTATCAGGATTTCCCGGCTGACCTGTTGCCCGAGGCGTTGGCCGACAGCAACCCTCTGGAGTTGTGGCGCCGCGTGGATGGGGAAATCACACGCAGCTGAGCGTCGTAGCTCGGTGTCGTAGCTCAGTGTCGTTGAGCGAACAAAAATGGCCGGGATTCCCGGCCATTTCCTTTATCACTTCGTCAACAGTCAGTCGTCAGGTGTTCGCTTCGGCGGCTTCGTTGGCACGCCGCAGGCGCTCACGGCTGTTCGACAGGTGCATGCGCATTGCCGCGCGCGCGCCTTCTGCATCGCGCCGGGTGATCGCTTCAAGGATGCTTTCGTGCTCGAGATTCACCAGCGTAAGGTAGGCGTCGGGGTCCGCGTGGGCGATGCCGGCTGAGTCGAGACGCTTGCGCGGAATCAGCGCACTGCCAATCTGCGTGAGGATGTCGACAAAATACCGGTTGCCCGTCGCGCGCGCGAGGGAGGTGTGAAACTGGAGATCGGCTTCGACGCTGTCGCGGCCGTTACGGCGTGTGGCTTCGATCGCGTCGAGCGCTGCGCGCATACGCGCGATATCTTCCGGTTGAGCACGTTGGGCGGCGAGACCTGCGCATTCCGTTTCCAGGCTGATGCGCAACTCGAGGACGGACAGAACATCCTGCAAGGTTGTCGCCGGCACCATCTCGATACCGAGCTTTTCACGCGGCGGCTCCAGTACGAAGCTGCCGATGCCGTGCCGCGTCTCGATGACCTTGCCCGCCTGCAGGCGCGAAATCGCTTCGCGGATGACGGTGCGACTCACGCTCAGCGTGACCATCAGTTGCGACTCGGTCGGTAGCTTGTCGCCGGGTTTCAGGACGTTGGCCGCAATCTGCTCGGTGACGTAGTTGACGACAAACTCGGCCAGGTTGCGGGCGCGTCGTGGCGGTGAGGTGGAAACCACAGGTGTTGCCATCGAAAACGCTCCTCAAATCAAATAGTTGCTGTACTTCGTGTTTTTTATTATACCGTCGTCCGATGACTGATCATACTGCGCCTGGGTGGGGAATGGCGGGATCTCCGGCCTCATCCTGGATCTTTCGAGGGCATGCGCCAGCGACGCTCGCAGCCTACGCCGGACGCAGTTCGACCCGCTTGATGTCCTTCACGATCACGAGGTAACTGAACACGGTGAGCAACGCATTGAGTCCGACGAAAACCAGCGCGCCATTGAACGATCCGGTTTTTGCGACGAGGTAGCCGATCACGATCGGCGTCACGATCCCGGCGATATTGCCGAACATGTTGAAGATCGAGCCCGACAGACCGATCGCTTCTTTCGGCGACGTATCGGCGACAACCGCCCAGCCCAGTGCCCCCACGCCTTTACCGAAGAACGCAAGCGACATGAGCGCAACGACGATCCAGTCTGCGGTGACGTAGTTGCAGCCGATGATGCACACGGACAACAGCATGCCGCCGACAATCGGCACCTTGCGCGCAACCGTGAGCGAATGCCCACGACGGATGAGCGAGTCCGACAGGATGCCGCCGAGCACGCCCCCGGAAAAGCCGCAGATGGCGGGCAGCGACGCGACGAGACCTGCCTGCAGGATTGTCATCCCGCGAGCCTGAACGAGATAAATCGGAAACCAGGTCAGGAAGAAGTAGGTCAGGACGTTGATGCAATACTGGGCAAGGTACACGCCGAGCAGCATCCGGTTGCTCAGCAAGCGGCGCACGAGCGCCCAGCCGCTGTTATGTGCACCTACGCCGGGCGCGGCTTTTTTCTGCCCATTCTCGACGCCGCCGCCCTGCTCGATATAGTCGAGTTCAGCGCGGTTGACCCGCGGGTGATCCGCGGGATGTTTCATCACCTTCAGCCAGGTGAGCGCGAGCACCAGGCCGCCAGCACCCATCACCAGATAGACCTCGTGCCAGCCGAATGCGTGCGTGAGCCAGGCCATCAGCGGCGTAAATACCACTGCCGCGAAGTATTGGGCCGAGTTGAAAACGGCGGACGCCGTGCCACGCTCGGAGGTTGGGAACCAGCTCGCGACGACTTTGGCGTTGGCGGGGAACGCAGGAGATTCGGCTGCACCCATCGCGAAGCGTAGTACGAACAATGCCGTGACCGCGGCGGCAGCGCTGCCCAACAAACCGATCGAGCTTTGCAACAGTGTGAACAGGGACCAGAGAAAAATGCTCGCGGCGTAGACGCGACGCGCACCGAAACGGTCAAGCAGCCATCCGGCCGGCAACTGGGAGAGTACATAGGCCCAGCTGAATGCAGAGAAGATGTAACCCATCTTGATAGCATCGAGGCCGAACTCGCCGCGCATGGCGGACCCGGTGACAGACAGGGTTGCCCGGTCCGCGTAATTGAACGTCGTAATGACAAAGATCAACAGCAGGATCGTATAGCGGACTTTCGTGCGCTTCGCGATGTCGGCCGGGTTCGCCGTTTGGCTCGTTTCCATGATGATTTCCTGAAATCCGGACATGGGAGAAATGCTCCCGAGCTTCGATGTCGTTGTGGCAGACGGCCTGTACGAACCAACGCCCGGCAACGTTTCCGTTCCGGGCGTTTCAGGTCACCATGATGCGGGCGCGCTCAGGCGCGCTTAGGCGCGCGCAGGCAGGCTGGTGCGTCTGGCTGTACTTACTGGGCGCCCAGCTTCTTGATGAGTGCGTCGAGTTGGCTCATTTCGTCTTCGGTCAGGTCGGTCAAGGGTGCGCGCACCGGACCTGCGCTGTGACCGACCAGCTTCGCGCCCGCCTTCACGATACTGACCGCGTAGCCCGCGCGACGATTGCGGATGGCCAGATAGGGCAGGAAGAATTCGTCGATCAGCTTGCCCGTCGTTTCGTGGTCGTTGGCTGCAATCGCGCGGTAGAAATCCATCGCGGTCTTCGGGATGAAGTTGAACACCGCCGACGAATACACCGGAACGCCAAGCGCCTTATAGGCCGCGGCGTAGACCTCTGCCGTCGGCAGGCCGCCGAGGTACGAGAAGCGCTCGCCAAGGCGGCGACGGATCGTCACCATGTTCTCGATCTCGCCCACCCCGTCCTTGAAGCCGATCAGGTTCGGGCAGCGATCGGCCAGGCGTTCGAGCATATCGGCGTTGAGCTTCGAGTTAGCACGGTTGTAGATGATCACGCCCATCTTCGGCACCGACTTGCAAACCTCTTCGGCGTGCGCGGCGATGCCTTCCTGGCTTGCTTCGGTGAGATAGTGGGGCATCAGCAGGATGCCGTTTGCGCCGCTGCGCTCGGCTTCCTGAGCGAAGGCGATCGCGACGCGGGTCGGGCCGCCCGCGCCAGCGAGGATCGGCACCTTGCCCTTGCACACTTCAGTCGCAGTGCGCACGACGTTCGAATAGTCGCTGTGCGTAAGCGAGAAGAACTCGCCCGTGCCGCCTGCGACGAACAGCGCGGAGGCGCCGTACGGCGCAAGCCATTCAAGCCGCTCGGCATAGGTGTCGGCGCGGAAGTCGCCCTTTTCATCGAAGTCGGTGACGGGAAAGGAGAGAAGGCCTTCGGAAACGATCTGCTTGAGTTCTTGCGGTGTCGTCATGATTGAGTGTCCAGGGCAACAAGTTTGGTTACGTGTAGTTCTTATACGTCATCGTACAACAAGACGATGCGCCTATCAACCATGATTCGCGTAATAATGGAGGGTATAGGGTAAACACGAAAATGGTTTGCCAGACGGATGTTGTAGGATGACGTATGAATTAGCATGGCGTGCAGGCGCCGATGCGCTAAAAGGATCGATGCAATGGAACAGTCTCCGCTTTACATCCGCGTTCACCCCAACGACAACGTTGCAATTGTCGTCAATGATGGCGGTCTGGGAGAGGGCGCGGTATTTGCCGATGGCCTCGCGCTGCGCGAGCGCGTGCCGCAAGGGCACAAGGTCGCGCTGGTGGACCTCGCCGAAGGCGACGAAGTCGTGCGCTACAACGTGATCATCGGTTATGCGCTGAAGGCGCTGCCGAAGGGCAGTTGGGTCAACGAGCACGTGATTCGCATGCCCAGTCCGCCCGGGCTCGAAGATCTGCCGATCGCGACCATCCAGCCGCCGCCCATGCCGCCGCTCGAGGGCTATACCTTCGAGGGCTACCGCAACGCGGACGGCTCGGTGGGCTCGCGCAACATCCTCGCGATTACCACCACGGTGCAATGCGTGGCAGACGTGGTCGAGCACGCGGTCAAGCGTATCAAGGCCGAACTGTTGCCGCACTATCCGAACGTCGACGACGTGGTCGGGCTGGGGCACACCTACGGCTGTGGCGTCGCAATCGATGCCCCCGACGCGATGATCCCAATTCGCACCGTGCGCAACATCAGCCTGAATCCGAATTTCGGCGGCGAGGTGATGATGGTCAGCCTGGGCTGCGAGAAACTGCAGCCCGAGCGCCTGATGCCTCCTGGCACGATCCCCATCGTCAACTCGATGGACGATGACGTCGCAGACGTCGGCGACCTCGACGCGGATCTGAACGGAGATGTCGTCGTCCTGCAGGATCAGGATCACGTGGGCTTCCAGTCGATGATCAACTCGATCATGAAGACTGCTGAAGGTCATCTGAAGCGGCTCAACAATCGGCGTCGTGAAACCTGCCCGGCATCGGATCTCGTGATCGGTGTGCAATGCGGCGGCAGCGATGCCTTCTCCGGGTTGACTGCCAATCCCGCCGTCGGTTTCGCAACCGACCTGCTGGTGCGCGCGGGGGCGACGGTCATGTTCTCCGAAGTCACCGAAGTTCGCGATGGTGTCGATCAGCTGACGGCGCGCGCCGCCAACGCGGACGTGGCAGCGGCGATCATCCGCGAGATGCAGTGGTACGACAATTACCTCAAGCGCGGCGGCGCCGACCGCAGCGCCAACACGACACCTGGCAACAAGAAGGGCGGCCTGTCGAACATCGTCGAAAAAGCGATGGGTTCGATCATCAAGTCGGGCAATTCGGCGATCTCAGGCGTTTTGTCTCCCGGCGAAAAGGTCCGGCAGAAAGGCTTGATCTACGCGGCGACGCCGGCAAGCGATTTCATCTGCGGCACGTTGCAACTGGCAGCCGGCATCAACCTCCACGTATTCACTACGGGGCGCGGCACGCCGTACAGCCTGGCGGAAGTGCCCGTCATCAAGGTGGCGACGCGCTCGGACCTCGCGCGCCGCTGGCACGATCTGATGGACGTCAACGCCGGCACCATCGCGACGGGCGAGGCCACCATCGAAGACATTGGCTGGGAGCTGTTTCGTCTGATGCTGGACGTGGCGAGCGGACGCAAGCAAACCTGCGCCGAGAAACTCAAGCTTCACAATGCGTTGACGCTGTTCAACCCGGCGCCGGTGACCTGATTTTCGCGCAGCTGCGCGTGGCACCCGGCACGCGTACCGACCGTCGCGGATAGACGTGAGGACGATTCGCCGCGCGCCGCAGCGGCGACACCGCAGCCCGCGTCGCGTGGCCTCATCCGTAACGAATCCACTTCTCATTTTTTGCATCAGCCGGTCGATGCGCTATGCTGGACTGACAGGTCACGGGCACGTGTCGCATGGAGGGTCGAGCCGTGGCTGCCACGGGCTGGAGCCGCGTGTTTGATGAGCGCCCCCGGGCTCGCTGTGAGGTTTCCTCGAATCCGGTCAAGGAGGCGATATGCAAGGAGACAAAAAGGTCCTCGAATATCTGAACGCCCAGCTCAAGAACGAACTGACTGCGATCAACCAGTATTTCCTGCATGCGCGAATGTACGACCACTGGGGACTGGAAAAGCTCGGCAAGCACGAATATGACGAATCGATCGGCGAGATGAAGCACGCTGATCTGCTGATCGAACGTATCTTCGTGCTCGACGGACTGCCCAACCTCCAGGACCTGCACAAGTTGCTGATCGGCGAGGAAACGAAGGAGATCCTTGAGTGCGATCTGAAGCTTGAACAGATGTCGCAGAAGACCTGCAAGGAAGCCATTGCCTACTGCGAATCTGTCCAGGATTTCGTCTCGCGCGAGATTCTCACCCATATTCTCGACGACACGGAAGAGCACATCGACTGGCTCGAAACGAATCTGGAGTTGATCGACAAGGTTGGAATCCAGAACTATCAACAATCGGGAATGGATTCTCCGGACTGACTTCATCGAATATTTCCCGGGCGTCGAGGGGGCATGCCGCCTGTGGCGAAAACATCCCAGGCGGCGCGCTCACGACGACATGGCGACGCGTCGGGACCGTCACGGATCTGAATCGCCGAGACTGGCCGCGCGCAACCGGTCGAAATCCAGAATGACGATCTCCCCGAACTTCAGGCTCAATATGCGTTGACTCTCGAGGTTCTTGAGCAACTGATTCGTGGTCTGTCGCGACAGGGACACCATTGAAGCGAGACTGTCTTGCGAGAGCCTTATCCGGCTCTGCGTGGCGTTAAGCCCGCCATAACCTCCCGCGATCATCAACAGACGGTTGGCCACGCGCTGCGCCGCGGGCAACAGTGCCATCGCTTCGGTGAACTCGAACGAAACCCGAAGTCTTTGCGCCATCAACAACGCAAAATCGCGCCAATAGTGCGGCGTGGAGTCGAGCAGGCTGTGGAGCGCGGTCTCGGGTACGTGCAGCAAAAGCGTCCTGCTGATCGCGGTGGCGTCGTGCGGACGTGGCAGCCCATCGAACAGCGAGATTTCCCCCACCCATGCAGTCGGCCCGAGCACCGCGAGCAACGCCTCCTTCCCATCCACCCCGACTGTGCCGATAGCCACTGCACCGCCCAGCACGGCGTACAGGCCAGACGACTGTTCGCCGCGTCGATACAGGAAGTGGCCTTTTTCCAACCGGAGCAGGCTGGCATGGCTGATCAGATAGTCGCGCAACTCGACGGGCAGGCCTCGGAACCACGGAGTCGTTTCGAGTTGCGACCGGTAGCGGTGCAGGCTGGATTCCATGGACGCTTCGACCTGTCGGGTATCGGACAGATTTTAGGCGGGTTTAGGGACATCATGTGGGCACGCATCCGACGACCCGCTTGCGTTGGCACGTGACGCACCCCGTTGCGTCGCACGGACCGGATTTGCCAGCGCAGCGTGTAGCCCAGGATTAATCCATAGCCTGAATCATCGAACAAGGAGCGTCGACATGACCTCATCTGATGTAAGCCTGAAGAACGATGTATCGCCTGCCGAATGGGAAGCGCGAGTGAATCTCGCCGCGACGTACCGTCTCACTGCGCTGTTTGGCTGGGATGACCTCGTGTTTACGCACATCTCGGCGCGCGTGCCTGGCCCGGATCACCATTTCCTGATCAACCCCTACGGCATGATGTTCGACGAGATCACAGCGTCCTCGCTGGTCAAGGTCGATCTCGACGGCCACAAGGTTTCAGAGTCGCCGTATGACGTCAATCCGGCCGGCTTCACGATCCATAGCGCCGTGCATGCGGCGCGCGAAGACGCCCTTTGCGTGATGCACACCCACTCGGTCAACGGCGTCGCCGTGTCGGCGCAGGAAGCGGGGCTGCTGCCGCTGTCCCAGCAGTCTCTGGCCGTGCTGGCGTCCCTCGGCTACCACGACTACGAGGGCATCGCACTCAATGAAGGCGAAAAGCCTCGCCTCGTTCACGACCTCGGAAGCAACACTTACCTGATGCTGCGCAATCACGGCCTGCTGACCGTTGGCGCGACGCCAGCGGACGCCTTCGTCGCGATGTACTTCTTCGAAGCGGCTTGCATGATCCAGGTGCGTGCCCAGGCGGGCGGCGCAAAGCTGCTTCCCATCGCGCAGCCGATTCTCGAGGGCATCAAACAGCAGATTGGGCAGGTGACGAGGGGTGTCAGCCCAGGAGCGTTGGTGTGGCCCGGGCTGCTGCGTCGGCTCGACCGCCGGAACCCCGGCTATGCAGACTAGCCGTGTCGGTCAGGACGCGCCGCATGATTGCGATGCGCGGTGCGAACGGCGTGAGCGTATCAGGCGAGGTCAGCCCGTTAGACGCAGCGCCGATGTAAATGATCAGGTCACTTGAGAAACGGTATGGCGAAAATCTGTGTCTACGGCGCTGGTTCCATCGGCTGCTATATCGGCGGACGGCTTCTTGCCGGGGGCAGCGAAGTCAGTTTTGTCGGGCGTGCGCGCATCGGCGACCAGTTGCGCCGGCAAGGCATCATGCTGTCGCAGTACGACGATCGCCGCTGGCACGTGCCGCCGGAGCGGATCGACGTATCGACGGACGGAGCGACGGCCGCCGCAGCCGATCTCGTGCTGGTGACCGTCAAGTCTGCCGCGACACCCACGGCCGCGGCAGAACTGGCGAACGTGCTTCGCCCCGGCACCATCGTCGTCAGCTTCCAGAACGGAATCGGCAACGCGGATGTGCTGCGCGCCGCGCTCCCGCAAAACACGGTGCTGGAGGGCATGGTGCCGTTCAATGTCGTCGAATGCGGCCCCGGCGCATTTCATCAGGGATCAGCAGGCGAACTGGAGATCAGGCATGCGCCGGCCTTGCAGCCGTTCGTCGACGAGTTCAGGAAAGCGGGTCTGCCTCTGACCCAGCACGCCGACATGCTGCCGGTACAGTGGGCGAAACTGCTGCTCAATCTCAACAATGCGATCAACGCGCTGTCGAACCGGCCATTGAAGGAGGAACTCTCGCAACGCGCCTACCGGATCTGTCTCGCCATGGCCCAGAAGGAGGCGCTGGCGCTTCTGAAGCGGGTGAACGTGCGACCGGCCAGGGTGACGCCGCTTCCGGCCACCTGGATTCCGCGTGTTCTCGGCGTACCCGATGCATTGTTCGAGCGGTTGGGCCGCGCGATGCTGACAATCGATCCGCTCGCGCGCTCGTCGATGTCCGACGATCTGGCGGCGGGACGCGCCACGGAAATCGACTGGATCAACGGCGAAGTCGTGTGCCTTGCCCAACGCCTCGGGCGAACGGCGCCGGTGAACGAGCGGCTCTGCGCGCTCGTGCGCGAAGCCGAGCGATGCGACGTGCGTCCATCATGGCGGGGCGACGCGCTGCTGGCCGAACTGCGGGCGGCGGCGAATGCCTCATCGGCGCGGCACGGCGGGAACTGAATGCCCGCGCACGACGACCCGGAATCGGCCTCGCTCGCCGAACATCCCATCGAACATGGCGTAAGCTGAGCGCTTGACCGGTTGATGGCGTTGGCGGCGAACCTGCGAACGGGGTCGGTCAACCCGCGTTCGCGTCTTTCAAGGGAAGAAAGCGATGCGGACGATGAAAGCAGTACAGGTGACTCAGGCTGGTGGTCCTCTGGAACTTGTCGAACGGGAAGTGCCAGAGCCCGGCGAAGGACACGTGCTCATCAGGATTCAGGCCTGCGGCATCTGTCACAGTGACGTGCTGACGAAAGATGGCCTGTGGCCAGGCCTGCAATATCCACGGGTTCCGGGGCATGAGATTGCCGGTGTCATCGATACCGTCGGCGCGGGCGTCGAAGGATGGCAGAAAGGGCAGCGCGTCGGCGTAGGCTGGCACGGCGGACATTGCGGACGGTGCGAGCATTGCCGCCAGGGCGACTTCGTTCTGTGTCAGCGCGCGCTCGTGCCCGGCATCAGCTACGACGGCGGTTACGCCGAATACATGGTGGCGCCGGTCGAGGCATTGGCGCGCGTTCCGGACGATCTGTCCGATGTCGACGCAGCCCCGTTGCTTTGTGCGGGCATTACCACTTTCAATGCATTGCGCAACAGTGGCGCGCGCGCTGGAGATGTGGTCGCGATTCTCGGAATCGGCGGTCTGGGCCATCTCGGTGTGCAATACGCGCAGAAGATGGGTTTTCGCACGGTGGCGATTGCCCGCGGGCAGGACAAGGCGGCGCTCGCGAAGCAACTCGGTGCACACCATTACATCGACAGCAAGGCGGAAAACGTTGCCAAGGCACTGCAGGCGCTCGGCGGAGCGCGTGTCATTCTTGCGACCGTGACCAGCGGCAAGGCGATGAGCGCTGCAGTCGGAGGTCTTGGTTTGAACGGCAAGCTGATCATGGTTGGACTGTCCGAGGAGCCTGTCGAAGTCCCGATCGCGCAGTTCATCATGGGACGGAATTCGGTACAGGGCTGGCCATCGGGTACGTCAGCGGATTCCCAGGACACGCTGGCCTTCAGCGCGCTGACCGGCATCAAGCCGATGATCGAGGAGTTTCCGCTCGCTCGTGCAGCCGAAGCCTACGAGCGCATGATGAGTGGCGCCGCGCGCTTCAGGGTCGTGCTGAAGACTGCCTAGCGAGGGCGTGAAAGCCCGACTACGTACGGACCCGCCAGGGCGTGCCGCAACGTGCGTGGAACTTACTGAGCGGGCAGGGGGCACAGGCGAATGCGGTCTGCGCAGATCCATGCTGGCGATCCTTGCTCCGAAGGGTATCAAGCGGTGCGTCGCCCTTCGACGGGGTATCCAGGATCGGTATAGCCCGGCGTCGAAGCATGACCCGGCGTAACGAGGCTGTCGACCAGTTGCTCGTCGTCCGGTCCGAGCTGCAGCTTCAGCGCCTCGACATAGCTGTCCCACTGTGCTTCGGTTCGCGGACCCGCGATGGCCGCGCTGACGAGCCGGTTGTTGAGCACCCAGGCGAGCGCGAAGGCGATCGAAGTCGTGCCGCGCCGCTCCGCATGAGCCGCGATCGTTTGTGCGATCCTGAGTGACTCCGGCCGCCATTCGGTCTGCTGGATCCGCCTGTCGCCGCGGCCTGCGCGCGAGTCGGACGGCGGTGGCGCATCGACGGCATATTTGCCGCTGAGCACGCCACGCGCGAGCGGACTATACGAGACCACGCCGACACCATAGTGGGCCGCCGCCGGCAGCTGCTCGACCTCCGCGGTGCGGTCGACGATGTTGTAAAGCGGCTCGCTTGCGACTGGCCGGTCGATTCCGAGCTGATCGGCGAGCCGTGCGATCTCGGCGATGCGCCAGCCGCGGAAATTGGACACGCCGAAGTAGCGGATCTTGCCCTGACGGATCAGGTCGGCAATGGCGCGCACGCCTTCTTCCAGCGGCGCATCGGCGAGCGCGCGATGAAAGTAAAGGATGTCGATGTAGTCGGTACCGAGCCGCTTCAGGCTTGCCTCGACCGACTGGATGATCCACTTGCGCGACTGACCCTGCTCGTTCGGCCCCTGAGTGGTGGGATAACCGAACTTCGTGGCGATCACCCAGCTGTCGCGGCGCTCCCCAACGGCGCGTCCCACGATTTCCTCGGAACGCCCGGCGTGATAGACATCAGCCGTGTCGATGAAATTGATGCCCTGGTCGAACGCCTTGTCGATGATGCGCTTCGAGGTCGACTCGTCGGTCTCTCCACCGAACATCATCGCTCCGAGGCACAAGGGAGACACTTTAAGGGCGCTGCGCCCGAGGAATCGATAGTCCATTTCGTCTGCTCTGTAGATGCGCCGCCTGGGTCTCAGGTTGCTGGAAAAAGTGGGTTCAGGGGTCAGGCGCCGCTGTCCTTGATCACGGTCCGGGCAATCGTCAGCGCCGTATTCGCAGTCGGCCAGCCCGAGTAGAAGGCGAGGTGGGTGATCAGTTCGATCAACTCATCCGCGGTGACGCCGTTCTCGCGTGCTTTTCTGAAGTGAAACGGAAGCTCGTTGGTCCGGTAAAGGGCGACGAGGCTCGCGACGGTAATCAGGCTGCGGTCGCGCGGGCTCAGGCCTGGACGCTGCCAGACGTCGCCGAACAGGACCTGGTCGGTGTAATCCGCGAGTGCTGGTGCGAGGTCGCCGAACGCCTCGCGGGCTGCGGTGGTTTCATTAGCCATGAAGTGATCTCCAGTTCAGCTCCGGAGTTGCGCTCCGTTGCAGGGACGCGAGGCGCGCATGCCGGTTCGAATACTTGAAGCGCCGAATTTACCGGCTGCAGATGCGGGCAACTAGACGGTAGAATCGGCATGCACATATGAACTGGATTCATCAATGGCACGCGAAAACCTTAACGACCTTCTTGCCGTCCTCGCGGTCGCACGTGAACGCAGCTTCACGCGCGCAGCCGCGCAACTCGGCGTATCGCAATCGGCACTCAGTCACACGATTCGCGGACTCGAATCGAGATTGGGACTTCGCCTGCTGACCCGGACGACGCGCAGCGTTTCTCCGACCGTCGCCGGCGAGCGGCTGCTCGCAACCGTGGGACCACGGTTCGAGGAGATCGACGAAGAGCTTGCGGCGCTCAGCGAGCTTCGCGACAGGCCTGCCGGCACGATTCGCATCACGGCCGACGAACACGCGGCACGCTCCATACTCTGGCCGAAGCTCGCACAGCTTCTGCCCGACTACCCGGACATCAAGGTCGAGGTGATCATCGACTATGGGCTCAGCGACATCGTTGCAGAGCGGTATGACGTCGGCGTACGTCTGGGCGATCAGGTGGCGAAAGACATGATTGCCGTACGCATTGCGCCGGACATGCGCATGGCCGTCGTCGGCGCGCCGTCCTACTTCGCGAAACGATCGCGGATAAGGACGCCTCGGGATCTGACTGACCACAACTGCATCAATCTGCGGCTACCGACGTACGGTGGCCTTTATGCGTGGGAGTTCGCGAAGGGCGGTGACGAATTGAAGGTTCGTGTCGAAGGCCAGTTGGTGTTCAACGCAACGACCCAGATGCTCGATGCGGCACTGGACGGTTGCGGCCTCGCGTATCTACCGGCGGAGCTGGCGCAGCCCTATGTCGCCGAGGGACGTCTCAAGTCGGTGCTGAAAGACTGGTGCCCGACGTTTCCGGGTTATCACCTGTACTACGCACACCGTCGTGAATCGTCACGGGCCCTGGCTGTGCTGGTCGACGCACTGCGCTACCGGGCTTAGTGCGAGGGTGATACGAATGCCGCGGTTCGGTCGAAAGACTCATGACGCTGAACACTGACGTTCACCTTACGAGTGGCGCGTCATTACGAGGGCACGATCGGTGTTTTTAAACTTTCACATCATCACGGTATAAGAGACGCTGCCGACCTGCCTCAAGAGGGAGCATGGCGCCCACGGCAAGCCGTTCGGGCCGTTCGACGGTGCATTCATCGTACTTATTGGCTAAGGGTATTTACCTAGATTAATGTATCTCAAATACTGGAAACGGTACGTTAGAATGAATATTCTAATGGTGCGTCGCACAAGCGGCGGCGTGCGCCCGGCAAGGCAAGTCCCGCAGCCCGAGGCACCAGGTTTTCGATCCCTCTGACACCCGTCAGGCATGTGTTGAGTTGAACTAACGGAGAACATGAATGAGCGTTTTCACACCTGAGCAACTCGTATCAGCGCAGCAAGGCAACGTTACAACCCTGTTCGCGTTGACGAATCAGGCGTTTGAAGGTTTTCAAAAGCTGGTTGAACTGAATCTGCAGGCAGCGAAGTCTGCGCTCGCAGAGAGCGAGGCAGGCTGGCAGGAAGCGCTGTCCGGGAAGGCGCCGGGGGCATTCTTCACGAGCCAGGTCAGCGCCGCGCAGCCCGCAGCGGAGAAGGTGCTGTCGTATAGCCGTCACCTGTATGAAATTGCGTCCGGCACCCAGGCAGAGTGCCTGAAGATTGCGCAGGCGCAATACGAACAGCAGACCCGCAACGCGCAAACGCTGGTCGACGATTTCGTCAAGAACGCGCCCGCCGGTTCTGAAGCCGCCGTCACAGCACTGAAGTCGGCGCTTTCGACTGCCAGCCTGACCTATGAAACGGTGCGCAAGGCGGCCACGCAGGCGATCGAAGCGGCGCAAGGCAACTTTGCCGCTACGACTGCCGCTGCTTCGAAGGCTGGCCAGCAGGCCGCGGCGCAAGTGTCGCGCGCTGCGAAGTAGTCATCGCAAGCTGAGCGGTTGTCACGGCGCTGAGCGAAGCGACCCGCTCTATTCATGGACCGGCCCCCGAACAGATTCGGGGCCGGTCCGCCTGTCGCGAAGCTCAGCCCATTGATCGTCGTCACTCGTTCAGGCGTCATGGGTGAGGGCGATACCCGGGAATGCCAGGGACAAGAGTCGCGGGCAACCAACTGGTGCCTGCAGGTTCTTTTTCCCTTCGAGTGCCATGACGAATCCTTCGATGCCCAACGCCATCTGTTTCATATTCATGTAGGGAATAGACATGACGGACGTAGTAATCGTATCGGCCGCGCGTACTGGCGTCGGCAAATTCGGCGGGTCGCTTGCGAAGATCGCAGCGCCCGAGCTGGGCGCAACGGTGATCCGCGCCGTGCTCGAACGCGCGGGCCTGAAGCC